>JBKKAF010000001.1:0-4342 GCA_046714775.1 Xanthobacteraceae bacterium
GGGTGGATGGCTTGGGGTAATCAGGCGGACGACAGCTATCGTCCAAATTGGCCCACATACAAGAACAATAGCGCTGCGCTTATCGCTGCAGAATAGAGGCGCGGGCTGGACAAATCGCAGAATGGTGCCGCAAGAGGGATTCGAACCCCCGACCCCGTCATTACGAATGACGTGCTCTACCGACTGAGCTATTGCGGCAAAATCCGGTGCTTCTGATATCGGCTGCGGCCCGTCATGGCAAGCAAACGCGGCCGCACCGGTCTGCTCGTCACATTACCTCACTTAAACAGCTGGCGCAGGCGGTTCCAGCCCTCGGGCGGGGCCTCCGGCGCGGGTTCGGCCTCCGGCTCGATATGCGGCTCGGGCTCCGGCCCGGGATCGTCGGGCGCCTGCACCAACGGTATGATTTTCTCAAAAGCGGGATCGGCGGCGACCTGTTTCGCGCCGCGCTTGCGGCCGGGACGTGCGGACAGCACCGGCACCGGCAGTGTGTCGCCGTCGGAGGGTTTGCTCTCCAGCGCCGGACTATCGGCGACGCGTGCCGATAGCGGCGGAAGCGGTGCGCCCGCCGCGCTGCGATCCGGCCGCTCGCCTTCGATCACCGCGCCTTCCGGCTCGATCTCGGCCAACGGGTCCTTCCATTGGAAGGCATCGAGCCGGCCGCTGACCGGCGACACCGGCATCCAACGCTCGGACACCAGCCCATCCGCGGTCCAGGCCGGATCGCGCCGCGCATGCATGGCGCGCGCCATCCATTCGCGCGCGCGGCCTTCGTCGCCGCGCTCCTTTTCTTCCAGCTCCGCCATCAGCATCGCGACCCGCTGGGTCGGCACGATGACGAGCGGCGCGAGCGCGCGGCGCGCGGCGGAAAATTCCTGGGCGTCGAGCGCCGCGCGCGCCACCGCCAGCGCCGCTTCGACATTGCCCGGGGTCTTTTGCGCCAGCGCTTCCACGCGCAAGAGACGATCGCGCGCGGAATCGCCGGGCTGCAGATGCGCGAAGGCTTCCGCCAGTTCGGGATGCGGATTGGCCTTCCAGGCCGCCTCGACAATGCGCCCGGCCTTGCGGATTTCGCCGGCGTCGCCGAGCAGGCGTCCCGCGAGCGCGGCCGCCGGCACCAATGATGGTGCGAGCTTGACCGCCTCCAGCGCGAACGCCTTGGCGGCGTCGCGATCATGGTCTTCGACGGACCGCGCGCGCGCCGTCAGCAGCACCGCGCGCTGGCGGCGGTAGGCATTCTTGGCGAGCAGCCCGGCCTTCATGTTGCGGTCGAGCCGCTGCAGCGCGCCGCTCCAATCGCCGGCGGCGCAACGGAATTCGAACACCGCATGGCCGGCCCAGGCCGGCACCCGCGACAGCTTGGCGGCTTCCTCGGCATAGAGCCGGGCGGCGCCCGGCTCGTCGCGCCGCTGCGCCTCGATGAACAACCCATGCAGGCCGAGCGCCTTGGTGTCGTCGCGCTGCGCCATCGCCTGGAAGATCTGCGTGGCGGCGGTACGGTCGCCGGACAATTGCGCCGCCTGCGCGCCGAGCAGCAGCGTCAGCGGCTCGCCTGGCGCGATGCGGTTGGCCTCGTCGGCATATTTCTTGGCGGCGCGCGCGTCGCCGGAACCGACCGCGATCAGGCCCTGCGACACCGCGAGATAGCCGCGCACACCGCGCCGGGTCCGCAGATAAAGCCACAGCACATCGGGCGAGCGCAGGATGGCGCGCAGCACCGACCAGCCGATGGCGGCGAGGACTGCCACCCCGGCGATCGCAACCGACAGCACCATCACGGATGTCTCGATGCGCCAGCCCTGCCAGGTGATGGCGACGTCGCCGGGACGGTCGGCGAGCCAGACCACGCCGAGCGCGAGCAGCCCGACCGCTACAAGGAAAATGACGACACGGATCATCGCGGCGCCCTATTTACCGAGCGCGGCGAGTGCATCGGCGGAGAGCCGGCGGCTTGCCCCCAGCGCTTGCAGCCGCGCCTCGGCCTTGGCGATCCAGGCCTGCGCCGGGGCGCGCGCCGCGGGCGGAAGCTTGGCCATTTCCGTCAGCGCGCCGGACAGATCGGACTGCGCAGCCTTGGCCTCGATCCGGCTGATCACCGACGCCGGGTCGTTACCGGGCACTTCCTCGATCGGGCGGATGCGAACGAGTTTCTCCGCATTGCTTTGCAATTTCTCCAAAAAGCTGCTGTCGCGCGGCGCCGACCCGGCGGCCTTTAGCAGCGCGGGAACCAGCGCCGAGAGTTCGCGCGCCAGCGCCGACGCCGATGGCAGGCCCGATGTTGCGAACGGCTCGAGCGGCGAAAGTGTATTCGGGTCAGGCGCCAGTGCCTTCGCCGCGGCGAATTCGGCAGGAAACGGATCGCCGCGCTCGACCGCACTCTTGAGCGCAGCGGCGGCGGCGGCCAAACGCCCGGCACGATCGGTGGTGAGCGCCGAAGCACGTTTGGCGAAATCGGCTTCGAGGTTTTTCTCCGCCCGTTCGATGCCGGCGACGCGCGCAGCCAAAACCTCGATCTCCTTGCGGTCGATCGCCGGCGGCGCGGCCTGCGCCGCCTGTGCGGTCTTCTTCACCTCCGCCAGCGCCGCGTCGGTGCGGTCGCGCGCGTCGCGGGCACTGACTGCGATCTCGTCGCTGCGGCGCGCCAGCACGCCAACCCGCTCGGCCAGCGCTCTTATCTCGCCTTCCAGCGTTGCGATGCGATTGAGCAATGCCGGCTCGGTGACCGGCGCCCGCGCGCTGGCGAGCGCGCTTTCCAGTTTGGCAAGGCGTGCCGTCAAATCGTCGATCGATTTGGGATCGAGCGCAGGCATCGCCGGACGGTCGCCCAATGCACGCAGTTGCTGCTCGACCCGCGCCAGCCGCCCGTCCGGCGCACCCGCGCCCTCGCGCGGTAACAGGCCGGCGATCACGATGAGCAGCAGCATCAGCGCGGCGCGGGTGGCGCCGGCGGCGATCAGCGGCCAGGGCAGATCCGGCGGCAGCCAGCCGAGCGACGGGCGGCGCGGCGGTGTGTCGTGCGCCCGCTCCTGGCGCGGCGGCGATGCATAGGTTTCCTCGCGCGGCGCGGATTGCGGCTCGGGCGAGGGTTCGACCGGCGCCACTTCAGGCGGTGGCAGTTCAGGTGGTGGCGGCGCCGCCCGCGCCGCGTCTTCGCTTGACGTGTTGGCGGCAGAAGCCGGCTCACTCGCGATCTCGGTGGCCTCGAGATCAATCGTCGGCGGGCGGCGGCGCGGTGGCGGTTTGGGCGGCCCGGAGGGAGGGCGCTTGTCATTGCTCATGAGCGTTCCTTCCCGGCATCCCTTTACGATTCGGCCGTTATGGACGTCTTTCTAGCAAATAGTCGCGTCCGAAGCGGGCCAATTGACCGTCATTTGCGGCTTATCAGCGCCACCAGCGTGGCTTCGTCCGGCCGCGGCGCGATGGCGATCGCCTTGGCGCCGGCCGCGGCCAGCGGCTCGGCCACCTGCTGCGACAGACAATAATGTGTGGTCGCCAGCGCGCTTTCGCCAATGCCGGCCTGTTCGGAACAATGGACAAAGGCCGCGGCGCTGCGGCGGGAGAAATGCAGCACGCCGCCGATCTCGCCACCCGCCAGCGCCGCCTGCACAGCCAGCGGAAACTCCGTCGCCTGCAGGGCGCGATAGACCGTCACCGTATGCACCGCGATGCCTTGGGTGGCGAGATCGGCGGCAAGATCGCCGGCGCGATCCTCGCCGGCGAGATAGAGCACTGACGAATTCCGCAGAAGATTGGCGGCAATGGAACCGACGAGATCGCTTTCATTGCCGTCGGCGGACAGGACATTGCCGAAGCCGGCCGCGCGGGCGGCATCGGCCGAGCGTTGGCCGACGGCAAAGAGCGGAAGCGGCAGCAGTTCACCACGCCGTGGGTGCTGCGCGATGACGCGGGCGGCATTGGCGCTGGTGATCGCCAGCGCACGCCAGGGACCGGGACCGAGTTCGGCGTCGCGGATTGTTTCGACGCGCAGCAGCGGAGCGAGCAGCACCTCGAAGCCGCGCGCGCGCAGTTGCGCGGCGGTGCGTTGGCCGTCGGGCTCGGGCCGGGTGATGAGAAGGCGCATGGTCATGGAGCCGTTGTCGATGGCGATCTCATTCTGCGTCCCCCGCTTGCGGTCTTGTTGCTTCACCTCCCCCGCTTGCGGGGGAGGTCGGCGACCCCCGACTTGATCGGGGGGAGCCGGGAGGGGGCGGACTGCAAAACCGAATGAGCATGCCTCCTCCCGGCTCGCGTTGCTCCAAAGCCGATGCTTCGCATCGGCGTTCTTAACTTAAGACGGCGGCCGAAGGCCGCCTATGCCTCCCCCGCTTGCGGGGGAGGGTTG
>JBKKAF010000002.1:0-2453 GCA_046714775.1 Xanthobacteraceae bacterium
TTTCAGTGCAGTGCTCTACCAACTGAGCTACCTGGGCGCCGGCCCGCCGCACGGCGGGTGTTTGCAGAGCGCGGGGCGTTATAGAGGCTCGATTTCTCACTGTCCAGCGAGCGCAATATAGCCGTTCCGGCGGGCTTCAGCCCTCTTTCTCACCATCGCCTTGCGCGCCAATGCCGTCCTCGTCCTCGCTTTCGGTCGTGGGCACCGCATAGACCCCGGACAGCCAGCGATTGAGATCGACGTCGGCGCAGCGCTTGCTGCAGAACGGCTTCGCCTGTTGAACGGAAGGCTTGCCGCAGATCGGGCAAGACGGAGCCTGCGCGGCCGGTTTGGTCTTGGACGTCATCTTCGGCGTCATCATGCGAGTCATATGGGGACCGGCCGGCGCGCCGTCAGCAGGCCGACCGCGATCACGCGTTCAGCCATCCGAAGCGGATCGGGTAGCCTTCGCCGGCCAGCAAGGTCGTGGTCTCGTACAGCGGCAGGCCGACCACATTGGTGTAGGAGCCTACGATCTTGACGACGAAGCTGCCGGCAATTCCCTGGACGGCATAGCCGCCGGCCTTGCCGCGCCATTCTCCGGAGGCGAGATAGGCCTCGATGTCGTCGTCCGACAGCCGCTTGAATCGCACGCGAGTCTCGACCAGCCGCTGCCGGAAGGCTTCGTTTGGGGTCACCAGGCAGACAGCGGTATGGACTCGATGGTTGCGCCCGGAAAGAAGCCGCAAACATTGCACGGCCTCATCCAGCAGTTCGGCCTTCGGCAGGATGCGGCGGCCGACCGCGACCACGGTGTCGGCGGCCAGGATATAGGCGCCCTTGATCTCGTCATCGATGCGCGTCATCGCCAAGACGGCCTCCGCCTTGGCGCGCGCCAAACGGTTGGCGCAAGCGCGCGGCAGCTCGCCGCGCTTCGGAATTTCGTCGAGGTCGGCGGGACGCAGCGCGTCCGGCTCGATGCCGGCCTGCGTGATCAAGGCGAGCCTTCGCGGCGAGCCGGATGCGAGGATGAGTTTGGGTCGGCCGATCATGATGTTTCCGTGCCGCAACGGCGATCGCGGGGCTGCGCGCCCGAAGGGTCCGCAAGCGCTGGTGACGACTTGAACCGGTAAATGATACGCCCCTTGGCCAGGTCGTAAGGCGTCATTGCGACCAGTACCAGGCGAATGGGCGCGGACCCTAGCGGAACCGCGGTCGGTTCACAACCGGATGTCCCCTTTGGCACCGTCGCCTGTCGCCCACGCAACCTGCCGCGTTGTCTTGTTTTCGATACCGGAACGCGCCACGATGGAGACGCCATGACCCGAAAATTTTTCTGTCTCATCCTCGCACTTTCCGTCTGCCTCGCCGCAGCGGGAACGGTTTCGGCGCAGACCTATCCGAGCCGCCCGATTCAATTCCTGGTGCCGCTGGCGCCGGGATCCACCACCGACACCACCGCCCGGCTGCTGACCCAGCAGGTGGCTCAGGCGATGGGCGCGCAATTCGTGATCGAGAACAAGCCGGGCGCCAGCACCATGCTGGCCAGCTCCACGGTGGCGAAGGCGGCGCCCGACGGCCACACGCTGCTGATCGGGGCGAGCGCGCTCACGGTGAATCAGAATCTGTTCAAGTCGGTGTCCTACGACACCGAGAAGGATTTCGCGCCGATCTCGCTCTTGGTCACCTCGCCGATGGTGCTGGTGGTCAATCCCAAGCTCGGGGTGAAGACGCTGGCGGAGTTCCGCGCGAAGTATAAAGACTCCAAGGATCTGAGCTTCGCCTCCGGCGGCGCCGGCACCATGCTGCACCTCGCCGGCGAAGTGCTCAAGATCAAGAGCGGCATCGACATGCGGCACGTGCCCTATCGCGGCGGTGCGCCGGCGCTCACCGACGTGATCGCCGGCCATGTGCAGCTGATGTTCGGCACCCCGCTCCTCCAGCAGAACATCGACAAGGGCGACGTGGTGGCGCTCGCGGTCACCGGATCGAATAGGCTCGAGCAATTGCCCAACGTGCCGACCTTTGCGGAAGCCGGCCTCGATCTGCCGGAGGTCGCAGGCGGCGCCTGGTTCGGCCTGTTGGCGCCGGCCGGCACGCCGAAGGAGATCGTCGATACGCTGAACCGGCATTTCAACGCCGCGCTGAAGAATGCCGAGGTGCGCCGCAAGCTGGCCGAACTCGGACTGGTGGCCAAAGGCACGACGCCGGAGGAGTTCGCCCAGTTCATCCGCGACGAGATCAAACGCTGGCCGGCAGTGTTCGCCAAAGCCGGGATCACGCCGCAGTAGGCCCGATGAATACGCGATAGTCGTCATGCGCGGGCTTGACGAGCTAGCGCATGATTCGGCGACGTAGAATCGATGCGGGCCGTGAATTCACTTCCCCTCTCCCGTGGGGAGAGGTGGCCCCCCCCAAAACCACATTAAAACCCGCCAAAAAAACGACCACAAACGCCGGAAAAACCCAGACGG
>JBKKAF010000003.1:0-17651 GCA_046714775.1 Xanthobacteraceae bacterium
GGTAGCGATCGGCCTTCGAGCAGGCTAGGCTTCGCGGCAAACGCCCATGTGGGGACGAATAATAGTGGAGGGAACAGACATGATGAGTGAGCTTATGCGCGCCTGCGCCGTTGCATTGCTGGCCGCCGTCGCGCTGTTCCCGGCCGGGGCCTCCGCCGAGACCGTCATCGACGAATGGTCCTCGGTGAAGGCGCCGGCCGCGCCGCAGCTCAAAGAGGTCACCATCGTCCCGGCAAAGACCGCTGTGCTGGTGCTCGATTACAACAAGAAGAGCTGCACGACCGCGCAACGCCCGCGCTGCGCCGCCGCGCTTCCCAAGGTGGAGAAATTCCTGACCGAGGCGCGCGCCAAGGGCATGACGATCATTCACATCTACAACATCATCATGACCGCCGCCGATCTCGCGGTGGCGCCGGCACCGGGCGAGCGGGTCATGCAGGCCTCGCTCAACAAGTTCCACGGTACCGATCTCGAACAGTCGCTGAAGGCGCGCGGCATCGACACCGTGCTGATCACCGGCACGGCAGCGAACAGCGCGGTACTGTTCACGGTCGGCGGCGCCGCGATGAGCGGATTCAAGGTGATCGTGCCGGCCGACGGCATGCCGGGCGACGGCGCCTATCAGGAACAGTTCACTGCCTGGCAGATCGCCAATGCGGCGACGGTGAGCAACGCCTCGACGCTCACGCGCTGGGGCATGATCAAGTTCTAAAGCGCGCGCCGGCGCTCATTGTTCGCGGGTGGACGGAATGGCCGGCGGCACCGGCCAGGCGCGGACTTTCTCCCAGGCGCCGTTTTTGCGCGCGTAGAGCGCGAACTCACGGCGCGGCGCCGGCACGCCGATCTTGGCGGCGATCTCTGCGATATTGCCGTGCACGTCGTGGATCAACAGATAATCCGCCTGCCCGCGCGCCGCGAGATCGGCGATCTGGTTCAAGTCCTCGCCGTACCAGAAAGCGCGCGTCTCCACACGGCGCACCGGCAGCTGCAACAGGTCGTATTCGACCATGAACGGATAAGGATCGAGCTGCCAAGCCATCGGCAGCACAAGTTTGGCGCCGGTCGGGATGATCCGGTTGAGTTCGGCGGTGATGCCGCGCACGAAGTGCGGCCACAGCTTGGCGCGCGAGGTGCCGAGATCGCTGCGCAGCGGCAGCGCCGCCAGCGCCAGCGCCGCGGCGATCACCGCCGGCGCCGCGCCGCTCAGCCGCAGCCATGGTGGCAGCGGCGCGCTCGCCATGCCGAGGCCGATGGTGGCGACCGCCAGCATCGCGATGTGCGGCGTATAGCGCCAATAATCGGCGGCGGCGCGCGCCTCGTCGGGCGACAGCGCGCCCATATAGCTCACCACCAGAAAGCCGTGATAGCCGAGCCAGACCGTCGCGGCGATGACCGCCAGCCGGCCGGCATCGCCGAATTTTTGCGGCCGCACGAAGGCGGCCATGCCGAAGGCGGCGACTGCCCACATCATGCCGTGGAACAGCGGCGCCCGAGCGATGTAGTTGCCGGCCGAGCGCGCCATCTGCGGCAGCGCGTCCCAGGTCCAGGCCGACAGCGGGCGCAACGCCACCTCGCCGCCGGGCAGATACTTGGCCACGTACCAACGCCAGATCAGATAGAACACGACGGCTGGGCCGAGCATGCGCGGCAGCTGCATCAACGCCGCACGCAACGGGATCGCGCGCTCGCGCAGCACGACCAGCGAACAGCCGGCAATCACCAGCGCCAGCAGCACCGGATTGGGCTGCTTCAGATTGACCAGGGCGGCAGCGATCAGACCGAAGCGCCAGGCGAAATCCGCAGCGCCGGCGCCATCCTGCGCCGACAGCCGCTGCAACAAGGCGACACCGACCAGGCCGAGCGCTCCGGTGGTGATCGCGGTCGCCGAGTCGGCGTAGGACGACAGCAGCACATTGCCGGCGAGCCCCGGATTGAGCAGCACCGCCAGCACGACCGCGATTGCGATCGGCGCGAACGGCGCGCGCGGCTGCGGCAACCGCCCGCGCCGAAACAGCACGGCAGCCATCGAATCCGCCAGCAGCGCGCAGAACGCTCCCAACAGCGCAATGTTGAACACCGCGCTGGCGTTTTCCAGGAAACGTCCGGCAAGCAACGACGCCGCCACGGTGATGAGCGGCAGGCCCTGCGGATAGCCCGGAAAGCGCGCGAAGGCTTGCGGCAGATCCGGCCAGACAAAGGTGTCGTAGGCGAAGGCATAAACGGCATTGGGCAGCCATTGCCAGAACTCGTCCCATTGCGTCGCCATGCTGGCGGCGGCGTAGAGCAGGATCGGCGAGAGCAGCAGCCATGCGCGCCAGGTCGATAAGCCACCCGGCAGCCGCCGGCGAACAAGCCACGCGAGCACGGTCAGCACGCTTGCGCCGAGCATCAGCCAGCTCAACGGCAGCCGCGTCAGCACGGCGGCGGCGACAATCACGGCGCCGACAAGCCCAAAGCCGGCGAGCAGATCGGTGCCGGCAAGATCGTCGCCGCGCCTGCCGCCATGCAGACCAGGACCGGCACTGCCGTCGCCAGCAAAACCAGAGCCGCTGCGATCAGATCCAAGCGCTGCTCCCAGGCTACTTTGACGGTGTCGCGCCCAGAGCAATGCAAGGCGGGCGCGACAAAGCAATTCCAAGCGTTGACGCAGGCGTCAGGTGCCGCTCTTTTTGTTTTGCTGCCCGGCGCTCAGGGCTCGAGCGCGAACCGCAGCCGCCCGGCCGGCTGCAATGTCCGCGCGTCGAATGTGTGCGCTTCCAACGCGCCCGCCACATCGACGGTCACCACGATGCGGTCCCCGGCCGCCGAGATGGCGACGACGCGCGCGCCCTTGGGCAACAGCGCCGTGACCTCGGCAGGCGGCGACGCGCTTCCCTCAGCCTTGAAAACGCGATAGCCGATGACGCCAAGCACCGCGGCGATGGCGATCAGCGTGGTCATGCCGGAAATCAGCATCAGCCAGCGCACTTTGGCGACGACGCTGGCGGCGGCGGGATCGAGCGGCTGTTCGGACTGAATGCTCATGGATCAACAGCTCATGGATCAACAACAGCAGGGCCAGGAAACGGTTAGGATCGCCGATGCCGAAGCCGGCGAACGGCTCGATCGCGTACTGGCGGCGCGGATCGCAGACCTTTCGCGGTCGCGGCTGAAGGCGCTGATCCTCGCCGGCGAGGTGGCGATCGGTGGGCGCACGATCCGCGATCCGGGCTACCGCGTCAACGCCGGCGACAGCGTAGACGTCACCGTGCCACCGCCCGAGCCGGCAAAGCCCGCCCCGGAAGACATCGCGCTCAATATCGTATTCGAGGACGATTCCATCGTGGTGATCGACAAGCCGCGGGGGCTGGTGGTGCACCCGGCCGCCGGCCACCAGTCGGGCACGCTGGTCAATGCCCTGATCGCCCATTGCGGGGAGAGCCTGTCGGGCATCGGCGGGGTGCGGCGGCCCGGCATCGTGCATCGGCTCGACAAGGACACGACCGGGCTGCTCGTGGTGGCCAAGAACGACCTCGCCCATCGCGCGCTGGCGCAGCAATTCGCCGACCATGGCCGCAGCGGACCGCTGGAGCGCGGCTATCTGGCCTTCGTCTGGGGCGTCCCCGACCGCCCCAAGGGCACCATCGACAAGCCGATCGACCGGCATCCGCGGGCACGCGACAAGATGGCGGTGCGCGTCGGCGGACGCGAGGCGGTGACCCATTGGCAGGTACTGGAACGCTACCGGGGCGCCGATGGGGTCCCGGTCGCCAGCCTGCTGGCCTGCCGGCTGGAAACCGGCCGCACCCATCAGATCCGCGTCCATCTCGCTGCCGTCGGGCACCCGCTGCTGGGCGACGACGTCTATGGGCCGGGCTTCAAGACCAAGGCCTCGCACCTCGCCGGCCCGGCCCGGGAGGCCCTGACGGGTCTCGGCAGGCAGGCCCTGCATGCCTATCTCTTATCGATCGAACATCCGGCCACGGGGGAATCGCTGGCGTTCCGTTCGGAACTACCGGCCGACCTTGCTCGTTTACGCCACAGCCTCGGTGCACAGGGCCCTATGGGCTGAAGTGCGAAAAGATTGCGCCAAATCAACAGCTTGGCGGTAACGTGGTAGCAGGCGTCACAGGGACGTGACGCCCGGCCATCTATCTTTCGCCCCCTTTTGTCCTGTATGTTGCGTCTGCGATCACGCCTTCGCGGTCGCAGCAAAGGAATCGCACCGTCGGCTCCGAGAGCGGCGGTGTCACTCGCCCGCCGATTTCGGGGGCAAACTTTGGAGGGCGCTATCATGGCCCGCACCGCGGCCTTGCCCATTTTGACGGCCGAATCCGGCCTCACCCGGTATCTCGAAGAAATCCGGCGGTTCCCGATGTTGGAACCGCAGGAGGAATACATGCTGGCCAAGAGCTGGCGCGAGCACGGCGACCGCGACGCGGCGCATCGGCTGGTCACCAGCCATTTGCGCCTGGTTGCCAAGATCGCCATGGGCTATCGCGGCTACGGCCTGCCGATTTCCGAAGTGATCTCCGAGGGCAATGTCGGCCTGATGCAGGCGGTCAAACGCTTCGAGCCGGAGAAGGGCTTCCGCCTCGCCACCTATGCGATGTGGTGGATCAAGGCGGCGATCCAGGAATACATCCTGCGCTCATGGTCGCTGGTGAAGATGGGCACCACCGCCAACCAGAAGAAGCTGTTCTTCAACCTGCGCAAGGCCAAGAGCAAAATCTCCGCGCTGGAGGAAGGCGACCTGCGTCCCGATCAGGTCAAGCTGATCGCCAAGCGGCTCGGCGTCACCGAGCAGGACGTGGTCGACATGAACCGCCGGCTCGGCGGCGACGTGTCGCTCAATGCCCCGATCCGCGAGGAAGGCGATGCCGGCGAGTGGCAGGATTGGCTGGTCGACGACGCCACCGATCAGGAGACCGTGCTGGCGGAGACCGAACAGGCGGACAATCGCCGCAAGGCCCTGGGTGACGCGCTGACGGTTCTGAACGAGCGCGAGCGGCGCATTTTCGAGGCGCGCCGGCTGGCCGACGATCCGATCACGCTGGAAGACCTCGCGGCCGAGTTCGGCGTATCGCGCGAGCGCGTGCGCCAGATCGAGGTGCGCGCCTTCGAGAAGGTGCAGAAGGCGGTGAAGAACCGCGTGGCGGCGATGGAAGTGCCGCAACCTGCGACCGTGCATTAGCGTCATCCGTCATTGCCGGCTCTGGCCGGCAATGACGCTTTACCTTCTTCGATTGTCATTCCATCCGGTGGTTCTGTTTTCCGTTGGCGCGCGATGCGCGCGCCTCCGACGACACAGTCGCTCCTTCAATTTCCAAGCTTCACCTCGCCTCCTCGTCTTTCCGCTCTTGGAGAGAGCCCGCCTGCGCGGGGCATGACGGCGGACAATGCCGAGCCGACCCTCCCCACCCCGGACGCCGTTGCCCTTGGGTTGCCTCCTAAGCGAAATTCAACTTAAATGATCGCGGGGTTCGCATGCGCTCGATGCGTTTCATCCTGCGATGGCTGGTGGTCGGCGCGGCATTGGCTGCGCCGCACGCCGCGCTATCCGCCTCCGCGAATGCCATCGTGTCGACTGGAGATCGCGTGGCCGACTTCGCCAAATGCCTGGCGGACGAGCGCGAGGTGGTGCTGCGGCCCGACCAGGACCCGCAATGCGTCGAGGCCCGCACCGGCGGCAAGCTACTGGACGACGTCACACCGGAGCAGCGCGATCCCAGGGTCGTCTGCCGCAGCGAGCACAGGGGTGACCGCCGGCGACTGCCCTCGGACATCATCCGCGAGCTTGCCGACCCGAAGCACCGCATCGCGCCGACCGGCATCCGGCTGATCGGCGCGGTCTTTTGCAGCGACGAGGTCAATCTCAGCGATCTCACCCTGCCCTATTCGCTGGTGCTCGACCGCGCCATGTTCCGGTTCGGCGTGCGCGGACAGAACTTCCGCACCCGCGGCAATTTCAGCCTGGACGGCAGCTATGTGTTCGACAACCTGGCGCTGAGCGGATCGAAGATCGAGGGCTCGCTGTTCGCGCGCCGCGGTTACTTCGAGAACGTGGGACTGGTGGAAACGGAGGTGCGCGGTAGCATCTATTTCGACGACAGCCTGCTCGAAGACTTCGTCCTGTTCGACCGCGTGACGGTCGCCGGCGAAATCAGGTTCCGCAACGCGGCGCTGTCCCGGGTCCGGGTGCAGCAGAGCACCATCCGGGGCCGGCTCGACTTTACCGATTCGGAGGCGCGTTGCGGATATACGGTGCGTGGGGGCGAGATCGACGAGATCAGGGGGACCAATCTCGGATTCGGAACGCTTGCCGCCGGACCGCCGCACCCGCGCTACGGCTGGGCGCGCAGCGACGACAAGGACTACTACAAGACCCTGATGCAAAACGCGTCGATCAAAAGCGCGGCGGAGGCGCCGCAGGCATGCGCGCCGGCGGCCGACTTCGAACCCGAGTTGCAGCTCGTCGACGTGCGGGCGCGGTCCTTCTGCCTGCAGTCTTTCCACTGGCTTGCCTCGGCCGACTCCAAGCTGCAGCCGCGCAGCGCCATCAGCCTGACCGACGTCAAAGTCGCCGGCAACATGAATGTAAATCTGTATCCGCCGCGACGGCGCGCCGACCGAGAGGCGGTCCTCGGCGGCGGCGAAAGCGAAGCCGCCGAAGAACAGGAACTGGCCTTGCAGCGGATGCTGCGGATCGCAGGCTTGAATACCGGCGTATTGTTTTTCGATTTCAGCGACAACGACCGTCCCTATCGGACTTCGATCGATCGTCTGCAGATGGAGCGCATTCACAGCAGCATCGGCTTGGATTGCAGCCGGCACCCGACCGAGGCGGATTCCAAGCTTCCGGACGTCAGCCACGTCACCGGCTGGCTGCACAAGAACACCACGCTGTCGTTGCAGCCGATGACCGCATTCATCCGCGCCTTTGAGAATGCCGGCGCCAATCCGACCGGGCTCAAGGTCGCCAAGGCGCAGATCGAATTCGACCGCACGCTCGCGGATCGCAACAACGCCACCGCCGCCGCTTGGAATACGAAGACCGTGCCGGCGTTTCTGTGGGAAGACGGCTTCCGCGTGCTGGTGGATTATTTGCGCCTGGCAGGCGCCTGGGTGCTCGGTCTGATCGCCGATCACGGCTTCCGGCCGGTCAAGGTGCTGTGGAGCGTGCTGATCATCCTCGTCGGCTTTTGGCTGCTGTTCCGATTCGGCCTCGGCATTGTGGCTTTCCTGCCGGACCGGCAGACCGAACTGCGCCCCGTCGGTTTCACCTTCGTGTTCGACCGGCTAATCCCGATCTACCGGCTGCGCGAGGAGAACTACCAGATCGCGCGCTTCTACCAGCGCGGCATTGGCTCCGATGAAAGGGCGTCGCACTATTTCTGGCGCACCGGCCCGTGCGTGCCGGCGCTGCCGTGGCAGACGCACTATGCCGGGATCTGTCTGGATATCCTGAAGGCGCTCGGGATGGTGCTGGCCGTGTTCATGATCGCCGCGCTCAACGCGCTGGTCCAACGCTAGTAACAGCGGACGGCGCTACTGCCCCCAGGCGCGGAAGGCGTCGGCGAAGGCGCGCTCGCCCGGGGTGCCCTTTTCCAGGGCGAGAATGGCGCGCCGGCTGTTGCCGTAGACCACCGGGATATCGAGCCAAGCGCGGTCCTTGAGCAACTGCAGATTGCGTTCGCGATCGCCGTCGATGCCGGACAGGCCGATCAGGAAATAACCGTTGGTCACCTTGACCGCGACGCCCGCGAGCGGAACGCCTCGGGTCTGCTCGGTCTGCTTCATCAAGATGCCCGGCACGTTGGCGATGCCGCCCGACGGAAAATCCGCCGGCAGCTTGAACATGATCTCGACCGTATGGCTGGCCGGGCTCTTGTCGGTGTTGCGGCGCAGCGACCACGTCATGGTCAAACGCCGCTCCGGAATCTCCACGTCGGCGCGGATCGCCACTTCCGGCGGCTGCCCGGGTGCTCCGGCCAGCGTCTCGGTGCGCCAGATCGCCGATCCGACCAGCCGCTTGCCCTGCGGATCGGCCGGGTCTTCCTCATAGAGCACGACGCGTTGCGCCACCGCGGCGGTTGGACCGCCGGGACCGACGGCGGGTTGCTGAGCCGCGCCGGGCTCCAGGCGGTCCGGAATCTTCGGCTTCTGCGCAAGCGCGCTGTCCTGCACGACCTGCGACGCCGGCGCGCGCGCATAACGATAAAGCGAGGTGAGATTCGGCCATTGCCAGGCCAGCAGCGAGCCGAGGCCGGCACAGATCACCAGGATGACGGCGAGCTTGATCAAACGCGCGAAGGAGCGCAGCGGCTGCGCGCCGCGCTCGGCGCGGGGTGCACCGTCGGCGCGCGCCGGCGGCATCGGGCGGGAGTCATCGACGTTGAACGCCGGCTCCAGCATCCTCGGTTCGGAGAAATCGCCGAGCGGGCCATGGGCGTCCGGCCGCTCCGGCGGCCATTGTTGCGGACCATCGAATTCGCTGCCGGAGCTCGCGGGAACGCCGGCATAATTGTCGCGCGCGGATTTCGCCGAGCGCGCCGAGGCGGCGCCCAGCTCATCGGCCTCGGATACGACGTCGCGAAAATCCTTTAGCCCGGAATCCATCAGCGAGCGGCGCCCGGCAAAGCGCGTGCGCTCGGGCTCGCGCGGCGGACGCGGCGGCGCGGGCGCAGCCGGCGCCTGGTCGATATCGGGCTCGTATGGCGTCTCCGCACGCGGTGGGGATTCGGGCTGGCTCCGGCGTGGTGCCGCTACCGACGGTGGCCGCGATGCCAGCGGGGCGGCGCGCGGCAGGCGTGGGGCGCTTTGGCGCGGCGGTGGGCTTTCGGGGCGCGACGGTTGCGAATATTCGGTCTCGGATTCGTCCCATGACGCCGGCTCGGGCGCGCGCATTTTCGGAATCGGCTCGGTGCGCATCGGATCGGCCCACTGGCGGGCGGCTTCGGCCTCCACCTTGCGGACCGCCTCTTCCAGCGCCAGCCGCTCGCGGGTGATTTCGGATTCGTTCAGCGCCGGAGTGACGCCGCGCAACTGAGCGACCAGCGCGGTGCGCGCGCGCTCATAGAGCGCGCGGCGGCCATCGCCGGTATTCTTCGGCAGACCGGCGACGGCGCGGGCTATCAGCGGGTAGTAGTCGGTCATCGTTGTCAGTGTACTCGTTCGCGCCCAATTCCGCTGGTGTTAGTTCTCGAATGGGTTGTGCATGAGAATTGTATCCTCACGTTCCGGGCTGGTCGACAGCACGGCGACCGGGCATGCCACCAGTTCCTCGATCCGCCGCACATATTTGATCGCCTGTGCCGGCAGCTCAGCCCAGGACCGCGCCCGCGCGGTGGGCTCCTGCCAGCCGGCGATGGTCTCGTAGATCGGTTCCACTTGCGCCTGCGCGCGCTCGCTGGCGGGCAAATAGTCAATTTCCCGACCGTCCAGACGATATGCCACGCAAACCTTGATGTCCTTTAAACCATCGAGGATGTCGAGCTTGGTCAGCGCCAAGCCATTGATCCCGCTGGTGCGGACCGTTTGCCGCACCAGGACGGCGTCGAACCAGCCGCAGCGTCGCGCCCGTCCGGTGACGGTGCCGAATTCCCGGCCGCGCTCCCCGATCAGCCGGCCGATGTCGTTGATCTGCTCGGTCGGGAACGGCCCCTCGCCGACCCGCGTCGTATAGGCCTTGCAGATGCCGAGCACGTAGTCGATCGCCGATGGACCGAGGCCGGAACCGGTCGCCGCCTGGGCGGCCACAGTATTGGAGGAGGTCACGAACGGATAAGTGCCGTGGTCGATGTCGAGCAGCGCGCCCTGGGCGCCTTCGAACAGGATCCGTTTGCCCTCGCGCCGCTTGCGGTCGAGCAGCGACCACACCGAGTCCATATAGGGCAGCACCCGCGGCGCCACGGCCGCAAGCTCGTCGCAGATGGTCTTGGCTGCAATCTCGTTCAGGCCGAGACCGCGGCGCAGCGCATTGTGATGGGCGAGCAGCCGCTCGACCTTGGGCGCCAGCGCCGGAATGTCGGCCAGATCCATCAGCCTGATGGCGCGGCGTCCGACCTTGTCCTCATAGGCCGGGCCGATGCCGCGCCGGGTGGTGCCGATGCGGGTGGCGGGGTTGCTGTTTTCGCGCAAAGCGTCGAGCTCTCCGTGCAGCGAGAGAATCAAACTGGCGTTCTCGGCGATGCGCAAATTGTCCGGCGTCACCTTGACGCCGAGCGCAACAAGCCGATCGATTTCATCCAGCAGCGCGCGCGGATCGAGCACCACCCCGTTTCCGATCACCGACAGCTTGCCCGGCCGCACCACGCCCGAGGGCAGCAGCGAAAGCTTATAGGTGACGCCGTCAATGACCAGCGTATGTCCCGCGTTATGGCCGCCCTGGAATCGGACGACGATGTCGGCCTGCTCGGACAGCCAGTCGACGATCTTGCCTTTGCCCTCGTCCCCCCACTGGGAACCGACCACGACCACATTGGCCATGAGGCGCCTTTCCTGCATCTGGACGGGGCTGAATCGGCGCGGATCGCCAGGGACTTGTCCCGAGTCCGAGGTGTCCCGGGATAACGGATGGCGGTGCCCCAGGCAAGGCGGCGGCGGCGCACGCGGCGCCCGTCAGGCCGATGAAAGTGCCGGTTTGCAAACCCGTAGCCGCCCATCCGCCCCCGCCTTTAACCAAGCCGGACGAATCCGGCGAGATCGCGGCGGCGGCGCGCGGCGCGGCCGGCGAGGCTCAGAATTTCAGCGGCTTGGCCTGCTGCACCTGCGGCAAAGCGCGCACGGCCGTCATTACGTCGGGCGGCAGTTCGCCGTCGATCTCGATCAGCGCCACCGCATTGCCGCCAGGCGCGTCGCGGCCGACATGGAAGGTCGCGATGTTGATGCCGGCGTCGCCCAGCGTCGAAGAGAACTTGCCGATGAAGCCCGGCTTGTCGAGATTGGTGATGTAGATCATCGACTGGCCGAACTCGGCGTCCATGCGGATGCCCTTGATGTTGACGATGCGCGGCCGTCCGTCGGCAAAGATGGTGCCCGATACGAAGCGTGACTGCTTCTCGGTCACCACCGTCACCGTGATCAGGCTCTCGTAGTCGCCGGCCGCCTCGCGCGTCATCTCCTCGACCACGATGCCGCGCTCCTTGGCGACGATCGGCGCCGATACCACGTTGACGTTCTGCAACATCGGACGCAGCAGGCCGGCAATCGCCGCCGAGGTCAGCGCCTTGGTGTTCATCTGCGCGACGTTGCCTTCATAGGCGATCTGCACCTTGTTGATGCCGGTCTCGGTGAGCTGGCCGGCAAACGAGCCGAGTTTTTCCGCCAGCGCCACGAACGGCTTGAGCTTGGGCGCCTCCTCGGCGGTGATCGAGGGAAAGTTCACGGCATTGGAGATGGCGCCGGTCAACAGGTAGTCGGACATCTGCTCGGCGACCTGCAGCGCGACATTCTCCTGCGCTTCGCTGGTGGCAGCGCCGAGATGCGGCGTGCACACTACATTGGGATGGCCGAACAGCGGATTGGCGTTGGCCGGCTCCTCGGTGAACACGTCGAAGGCGGCGCCCGCCACCTGGCCCTTGTCGAGCGCGGCGCGCAGCGCCGCCTCGTCCACCAGCCCGCCGCGCGCGCAATTGATGATGCGCACGCTCTTTTTCATCGTGGCCAGCGCCTTGCGGTCGATGATGTTCTTGGTCTTGTCGGTGAGCGGGGTGTGCAACGTAATAAAATCCGAGCGCCGGAATAGTTCCGGCAGCTCGACCTTCTCCACTCCGAGATCGAGCGCGCGCTCCGGCGACAGGAACGGATCGAACGCCAGCACCTTCATGCGCAAGCCGTGCGCGCGATCGGTGACGATCGAGCCGATATTGCCGCAGCCGATGATGCCCAGCGTCTTGCCGGTGATCTCGACTCCGAGAAAGCGGTTCTTCTCCCACTTGCCGGCCTGGGTGGAAGCATCGGCCTGCGGGATCTGGCGCGCCAGCGCCAGCATCAGGGTGATGGCGTGCTCGGCGGTGGTGATCGAATTGCCGAATGGCGTATTCATCACGATCACGCCCTTGGCGGTCGCCGCCGGAATATCGACATTGTCGACGCCGATGCCGGCGCGGCCGATCACCTTCAGCTTCTTCGCCTGTTCAAGCAGCTTGCCGGTGATCTTGGTGGCCGAGCGGATGGCGAGGCCGTCGTAGTTGCCGATCAGCTCCGCCAGCTTGTCCTTGTCGGCGCCGAGCTTGGGCTGGAAATCCACCTCGATGCCGCGATCCTTGAAGATCTGCACGGCGGCATCGGACAGCGCGTCGGAAATCAGAACTTTGGGAGCCATGTTGGTGTCCAATTGATTGAATGCGTTGTTTTTCCCTTCGTCATGCGCGGGCATAGCCGTCGAAGACGGCGTCGCTTCGCTCGCCTTGTGACCCGCGCATCCATCTTCTTCGCTAAGAGGATGGATTGCCGGGACAAGCCCGGCAATGACACCTGATAGTCACGCCGCTTTCGGCAGCGCGTCCTTGGATTTTGCGAAGGCCCAGTCGAGCCACGGCGTCAGCGCTTCGAGATCGCGCGTTTCTACGGTCGAGCCGCACCAGACGCGCAGTCCCGGAGGCGCGTCGCGGTAGGCGTCGATGTCATAGGCGACGCCTTCCTTCTCCAGCGCCGTGGCCAGAGTCTTGGCGAAGGCCGCCTGCGCGTCCGCGGACAGTCCGGTCACCGCCGGATCGACGACTTTCAGGCAAACCGAGGTGTTGGAGCGGGTCGCCGGATCGCTCGCCAGGAAATCGACCCAGGGCGTGACCGCTACCCAGTCGGCAATGACCTTGGCATTGGCGTCGGCGCGGCCCATCAGCGCCTGCAACCCGCCCAGCGACTTCGCCCAGACCAGCGTGTCGAGATAGTCCTCGACGCACAGCATCGACGGCGTGTTGATGGTTTCGCCTTCGAACACCCCCTCGATCAGCTTGCCGTTGTTGGTGAGCCGGAAGATTTTCGGCAGCGGCCAGGGCGGCGTGTAGCTCTTCAGCCGCTCGACCGCGCGCGGGGAGAGGATCAGCATGCCATGCGCGCCCTCGCCTCCGAGCACTTTTTGCCAGGAGAAGGTCACCACATCGAGCTTGGAGAAATCCATGCCCTGCGCGAAGCAGGCCGAGGTGGCGTCGCAGATGGTGAGACCTTGCCGGTCGGCGGCAATCCAGTCGGCGTTGGGAACGCGAACGCCGGAGGTGGTGCCGTTCCAGGTGAACACGACGTCGCTGGTGAAATCGACTTTGCCGAGATCGGGCAATTCGCCATAGCCGGCCTTCACGACTTTGGCGTCCTTCAGCTTGAGCTGCTTGGCGACGTCGGTGACCCAGCCTTCGCCGAAGGATTCCCAGGCCAGCATGGTGACCGGCCGCGCGCCGAGCAGCGACCACAGTGCCATTTCCATCGCGCCGGTATCGGATGCCGGCACGATGCCGATGCGGTAATCCGCTGGAACTTGCAGCACGTCGCGGGTGAGATCGATGGCGCGCTTGAGCTTGCCCTTGCCGATTTTTGATCGGTGCGAGCGCCCGAGGACGGCGTCGGTGAGGGCTTGCAGGCTCCAGCCGGGGCGCTTGGCGCAAGGGCCGGACGAGAAGTGCGGAACAGCCGGCCGCACGGCGGGCATCGCGTTCGTCATGGTCTATCCTTCCAGATAGGCGCCCCTCGGTGGGGAGGGGTGTCCCACGGGCGGGAATAAGGAAGGCGGCCGCGAACGTCAAGGTCCCAATTCACGCCGTGGCAAACGCCAGCGACGTTTGGCGCGACATTTATCAAGAATTCGGGGAGCCGCGCTAGAAACGGACGCCGAGCCCGGTGCGGAAGGTGTGCAGGCGGATGGGGGTGTCCTTGACCGGAGCGAACTGGACGAATTCCCACTCGCCGCGCAGAAAGACGTTCGGCAGGACGGCGACATCCATGCCCAGTCCAGCCGCATAGCCATAGGCGAAGGCGCCGGTCTGGCTCTCGTTCTGCGGACCCGGCAGAACCAGATTGCTGGTGTTGGACACCGATGTCGTGACCGTGGTGGTGAGCCCGCTTATGGGGTCGGTGACACTTGTGCTCACGTTGTAGGTATCGGTGAACGTCCCGCTCACGCTGGCGGTGCGAGACACGTCGACGCGTCCAACCGCAACACCCACGAAGCCATAGGGCATAAACCGCCCGGCCTGCCAGCCGCCGCGGGCGCGGAAGGTCGCGTAGTCGACCAGCTTGGCCGAGGCGCTGGTCGTCGCCGTGACGTCATAAGTATAGGTGTGGCCGTCGGGAGCGCCGGTATTGTCGGTGATGATCCGGCTCAGCGAATCGGACGCTGAGACGGCGCCCAGCGATGTGCGATTGTAGTTGAACTCCAGGCCGACGATCGCCTCTTCCCATGCCCAGTTGTAGCCGATGAAGCCGCCATAGCTCGTGCCGCCGGTGCTGCCGCTCGGCAGCGTGGTCCAATTCGGCACGTGATTCTCAAGAATGCTTTCGCGCAGAATGTAGGCGAGCAGCGATCGTCCACTGTTGCCCAGATCGACGCTCTTATAGGTCTGCCCGACCTGCCCGCCGAAATAGACGCCCTCCCAGCTCATGGAGCTGCGCACACCCGGCTGGTACGATTGGTACGATCCCCGCAGGGCCGGAGCATCGAACTGGGCGAACGCATCGGAAGCCAGGACGATTAATCCAAGAGCGAGCAGCAAGCGACGCATGACGGACCTTCTGTTTCGCGAAAACCAGCTCCGCGCAGCTCTCATCATGATTGATTAACCTTAATGAGCGGTTAGGAGCGCGGCGGGAGGCAAACGAAAACGGCGCGGGAAGCTCCCGCGCCGTCCGGTATTTCGGTGCCGACCGTCAGCCCCGACGCATCAGCGGCGGCGCCGGCATGTAGACCGGCTGCGGCGCCGGAGCCACTTGCTCCGGCTGCAGCGACCAGCGCATGCCGAGCTTGAAGTCATGCGAGGACATTTCGCCGACTGTGTAGAAGGCGCGTGGACCGGTGGTGGCGCAGCCGGAGGCCGCGCAGTTGATCGTACCGGTCGTTGCTGAGCCGAGGCTGAGATAGCGGTAGGCAAGCTCGACCTTGAAGTTGTTGGTGACGGTGTAGGCCAAGCCGGCATGCGCCGCCCAAGCGAAGCTGAAATTGGTTTTGTCGGCATTGGCATAGCCGAAGCCGGTCGTGCCGTCGGAGATGAAGCCGACATCGTGGATGGCGGTGACGCTGTGCCAGGCGCCGCCGACGCCGACGCCGATGAACGGCGTCAGACACCACCAGGTGCCGAGATCGAGATAGGCATTGGCCAGGAACACCCAGGCGGAATGGTTGGCGTCGTAGACGTCGAAGCAGCGGCCGCCGGGACAGAATTCGGTGTAACTGCCGATCACCTTGATGCCGGCCTTGGCGCGATATTCGCCGGTGACGTCGAAACGCATCCAGCTATTCCAACTATAGCCGACGCCGAATCCGGCAAAGACCGCGCTGCCGATGTCACGCTGGTCGATTCGCCAGCTTGCCGGCCAGACGAAAGCATCGTTGGTTTGGGTATGCTCGAAGCTCTTGAAGCTCTGCATGCCGACACCGACGTCGCCGCGCAGATACCAGCCGCTGAAATCCTGGACCACCGGCACGGGCTGCTGCACGAATTGCGGCATCGGCGGTAGCGCGGGAGGAAAGTCTGCGGCGAATGCCGCGGCGCTGCTTAGTACGGCGGCTCCCGCCAGCCCAAGGATTCTTACACGACCCATGACTTCGTCCTTTCGTCCGATCGGGGCGCGTTTTTCCGCCCCACGGGGGATGAACCAACTAGGGCCGAGGATGGCAGCAAAGCGTTAAGCGGAACTTAACCTTACTTTTTAACCGTGAATTTTAACGCGCACCGCATGCACGCCCGCATATGCGCAAGGTTGCGACCGCGAGCGGCGGCTGCACCATCGCGCTATTAACTTTGCATTCACGGATATGACGCGGCGAACGGCGCGCGGTACGCATGATGCGAATCATGCTCACGCGTGGAGGAATCAGTCTGGATCGGGAGTTGAGCCTGAAGACTTTAGGCGGCGGCTTGGTTGAGCGCGTCGACAATGCCGTCGACGACCTCCTCAATCATCGCCTTATCGTCGCCCTCGCCCATCACCCGGATCACCGATTCGGTGCCGGAGGGTCGCACGATCAGCCGGCCGTGGCCGTTGAGCCGCCGCTCGGCGTCGGCGATGGCGGAGCGCACTTTGG
Source organism: Xanthobacteraceae bacterium (assembly GCA_046714775.1). GTDB lineage: Bacteria > Pseudomonadota > Alphaproteobacteria > Rhizobiales > Xanthobacteraceae > VAZQ01. The sequence goes on from JBKKAF010000003.1 coordinate 16,214, forward strand.
GAGCCTCCAGCGGCTTGCCGCTCTTGTAGCGCACGTTCTTGAGCACCTGCGGCAGCGGATCGAACCGGTGGCAAACTCTCGATACCGGCTTGTTCTGCTTGCGCACCACCGCAAGCACCTGCAGCGCGGCAACGAAGCCGTCGCCGGTGGTGGTGTAATCGGAGAGGATGATATGGCCGGACTGCTCGCCGCCGACATTGTAGCCGCGCTCGCGCATCTGCTCGAGCACATAGCGGTCGCCGACCGGCGTGCGCGCGAGCGATAGACCGAGCTCGCCCAGGTAGCGTTCCAAGCCGAGATTCGACATCACGGTGGCGACGATGCCGGGCTGGGTCAGACGGCCGTCCGCTTGCCAGCTTTCCGCGATCACCGCCAATAGCTGGTCGCCGTCGACAATGCGCCCGCGCTCGTCGGCGATCATCACCCGGTCGGCGTCGCCGTCGAGCGCGATACCGATGTCGGCGCGCATTTCCTTGACCTTCTGGCAGAGCGCGGCCGGCTCGGTCGAGCCGCAGTCGCGGTTGATGTTGAAGCCGTCGGGCTCGACGCCGATCGAGATCACGTCGGCCCCCAGTTCCCACAAGGCCTCAGGCACGACGCGATAGGCCGCGCCATTGGCGCAGTCCACCACCACGCGCATGCCCTCGAGGCTGAGGGCGCGCGGCAGCGTGCGCTTGGCGAATTCGATGTAACGGTCATGCACCCCGTCGATGCGCTTGGCGCGGCCGAGATCCGGGCTCTTCGCCAATTTCTTGCCGAGATCGGAATCGACCAGGTCTTCGATCTTGGCCTCGATGTCGTCCGACAGCTTGAAGCCGTCAGGACCGAACAGCTTGATGCCGTTGTCGTCAAAGGCGTTGTGCGAAGCGGAGATCATCACGCCGAGATCGCAGCGCATCGAGCGCGTCAGCATGGCAACGGCGGGGGTCGGCATCGGGCCGGTTTGGAACACGTCCATGCCGACTGATGTGAAGCCGGCGACCAGCGCGGTTTCGATCATGTAGCCGGAGAGCCGCGTATCCTTGCCGATCAGCACGCGGTGGCGGTGGTCGCCGCGGCGAAACACCAGGCCGGCGGCCTGCCCGACCCGCAGCGCCAGTTCAGGCGTGATGACGCCATTGGCGCGGCCGCGGATGCCGTCAGTCCCGAAATAACGACGAGCCATAGTCCCTCAATTCCCAACGGCCAAGTTGGCAGATGATACGGCAATTCAATGGCATAAATCCTCAAAGAAATCGTCAAAAAGCAGCCATCATAAACACCGCCACCGCAACCGGCGGGGACGCACATCTAGGTTAACTGATGAATCGACCAAAGTAGAATGGGCCCCCTTGTGGGGCCTCATCCTTCGAGACGGCCGCATAGCGGCCACCACAGGATGAGGATTTTTTAAAATACGACAAAGACAGCACCGCGGCGGCGTCAAAACAAAAGGGTG
>JBKKAF010000004.1:0-5376 GCA_046714775.1 Xanthobacteraceae bacterium
GCGTGCAGGTGACCGAGGGTCTCGGCGCAGGCTCCCAGCCTGACGTGGGACGCGCCGCCGCCGAGGAGGTGATCGACGAAATCCGCGATCATCTGTCCGGCGCGCACATGGTGTTCGTCACCGCCGGCATGGGCGGCGGCACCGGCACCGGTGCTGCGCCGGTCGTCGCGCGCGCCGCCAAGGAAGTCGGCATCCTCACCGTCGGCGTCGTCACCAAGCCGTTCCACTTCGAGGGCGTGCGCCGCATGCGCGTCGCTGATGCCGGTATCATCGAGCTGCAGAAGGTCGTCGATACGCTGCTCATCATCCCGAACCAAAACCTGTTCCGGGTGGCGAACGAGAAAACCACCTTCGCCGACGCCTTCGCGCTGGCGGACGAGGTGCTGCGCTCCGGCGTCTCCTGCATCACCGACCTGATGGTCAAGGAAGGCCTGATCAATCTGGACTTCGCCGACGTCCGCGCCGTCATGCGGGAAATGGGCAAGGCCATGATGGGCACCGGCGAAGCCTCCGGCGAGAAGCGGGCGCTGGCAGCCGCCGAAGCGGCGATCGCCAATCCGCTGATCGACGATTCCTCCATGAAGGGCGCCAAGGGCCTGCTGGTCTCCATCACCGGCGGCCGCGACCTCACACTTTACGAAGTCGACGAGGCGGCCACCCGCATCCGCGAGGAGGTCGATCAGGACGCCAACATCATCGTGGGCGCGACCTTCGACGAAGGCCTCGAAGGCGTGATCCGGGTGTCCGTGGTGGCGACCGGCATCGACCAGGTCATGGCGCCGAGCAATCCGCGCCCGGCGCCACCGGCCGAAGCCCGCATCGCCGAGCTGGCGCAGAAGCTGCGCGCCGACCAGCGCCACGCCGAGCGCATCGAGCGCGAAGCGCCGCGCATGGCGGCGCATCCGCCCGCCAGTGCCGGTGCCTCGTCGGCGGCGATCGAAACCGCCGCCAAAGCCGCGGTGGCGGCGGCGGTGCTGCCGATGATGGCGATCGAAGAGGTCACCATCCGGCCGATCCAGCCGAAGCCCTCGCTGTTCCCCGACAGCACGGTCGCCGAGCCGGCCAACCAGGATGCCTCGGCGCAGCCGTTCATCCCGCCGGCGCCGGAACGTCCGGCCAATCGCGCGCCGCGCATGCCGCGGATCGACGAACTGCCGATGCCGGCCCAGAACGAGATGCGGGCGCGGCGCGGAGAGCCCACCGCCGCGGAACACCCGGAAAAGCGCCGGATGTCGCTGTTGCAGCGGCTCGCCTCGGTCGGCCTCGGCCGCCGCGAGGAAGAGGCCGAACCGGAGCAGGCGCAGGTCGCCCGGCCGGCGCGGCCGCCAATGCCCCCGATGCCGCCGCGTGCCGGCGAGCGGTTACCGCCGCCGCTGCCGCGGCCGCAATCCCGGCCGCCAGAGTCGCGCGGGCCGGAGCCGGTGTCTGAGTACGCCAGGCGGGCGGCACACCAGGGTCTCGACCCCCACGGCCGGCAAGCTCCTGTGCATAATTCGCTCGAAGAGGATCAGCTCGACATTCCGGCCTTCCTGCGCCGGCAGGCCAACTGACGCTCACGGCTCACGGCAAAATTCGGTCCCGCCGCGGCTCACGGCGGGGCCGAAACCGTTCCCAGTGCAATAGTAACAGTTTGAATTAGCTATGATTTTTGGGAATCCGTCGCCCGTATCCCGCCGGCACATGCCCGTCGACGGGCCGCGATTTGGACCGACCGGCGGCGCCATTGCGGCTGCTTCAAGGTAACAGTTGGTAAAAAAGCGTGAGTTGGAGTCCCCGGCAGGCGTGGCTAAGGTTCCTCCAACGAAGGGGTTTTGGTGGCGGGGGACTTCGCGGAGTCGGGTCAGGGTCCGCGCGACGTATTATCCCCAACCGATGGCAGAGGGGCGGCCTCGCGGTCGCAAGGGTATCGGTCGTATGTCGCCGACGACTGGCGGGATACGTGTAGGTGGGACGGTAGTATGAAAGTCGGCAGGCAAACCACGCTGCGTGCGCAGATCGCCCTATCGGGCGTGGGCGTGCATTCCGGCCTTCCCGTTACCCTCATCATTCATCCTGCCGATGCCGGTACCGGCATACGCTTCCTTCGCACCGGGCTGGAAGGCCGCCGCGAGCGCGAAATCCGCGCCGACCTCCGCGCCGTCACCGCCACCGAATTCGCAACCGTCCTGGGAGATGCGGCGGGCCCGCTGGTGTCTACCACCGAGCATGTGCTGGCGACCCTGCGCGGGCTCGGCGTCGACAACGCGGTGGTTGAGATCGACGGACCGGAAGCGCCGATCATGGACGGCAGCGCCGCGCCCTTCGTCGATGCCATCGATCAGGTCGGGATCAAGACGCTCGATCAGCCGCGCCGCTACATCCGCGTGCTCAAGCCGGTTCGTGTGGCGACCGACGACGCCTACGGCGAGTTGCGGCCCTATGCGCGCGGCTTCCGCGTCGAAATGGAAATCGCCTTCGATCATCCGCTGATCGGCCGGCAATCGCTGGCGCTCGACGTCAAGCCCGACACATTCCGCCGTGAGCTCGCGCGCGCGCGCACCTTCGGCTTCATGCGCGATGTGGCCAAGCTGTGGAGCGCCGGCTACGCGCTCGGCGCTTCGCTGGAGAACACCCTGGTCGTCACCGAGAACCGCGTGCTCAATCCTGACGGCATGCGGTTCCCGGATGAATTCATCCGCCACAAGGTTCTGGACGCGGTCGGCGATCTGGCGCTGGCGGGTGCGCCGCTGCTCGGCCTCTATCGTTCGGTGCGCCCCGGTCACAAGCTCAACTACGCCGTGCTATCGGCCCTGATGGCCGATACCAGCGCCTGGACGGTCGTCGAGGCCGAGGCCCCGCGCCCGGCGCGCGGCTATGCCGAGCTTCCGATCGGCTCGGTCGCGCCGGCCTATGCGCCGGACCGGTCATAACCCAAGCTTAACGGGCGAACCTTTACCTTGCGCCATATTCCGGACGGATTGTCCGCATATTTGCTTGGTCTGCCCGGGATTTACCGATAGATAGGGCGATCCTGCGGCTGCGTTATTTGCTCGGGGACGGGGACTGAAAATCCAATCCATGCACTGCTCGCCCACCACGTCGAGCCGGCTTTACCGGCGCAGGCGCGCGCTGTCGCGGCTTCTTGCGCTGGCGCTGCTGGCAATGCCGCTTGCCGGCTGCGATACGTTCAGCGGCCTTTTCAGCAAGAGCGATGAGTACCTGCCCGACGAGCCGGCCGACAAGCTCTACAACGAAGGCCTCTATCTGCTGAACAGCAAGCGGGACAGCGGAGCGGCGGCCAAGAAATTCGATGAGGTCGACCGCCAGCATCCCTATTCGGAATGGGCGCGCAAGGCGCTGCTGATGTCGGCCTACGCCCACTACGAAATCCGCAACTATGACGAATCGATCAGCGCGGCGCGCCGCTACGTGACGCTGCATCCGAGCAGCCCGGACGCGGCCTATGCGCAATTCCTGATCGCCTCCTCGCATTTCGATCAGATTGCCGACATTTCGCGCGACCAGGACCGCACCGAGAAGGCGGTTGCCGCGCTCGAGGAAATCGTCCGCAAATATCCCAACACCGAATATGCAGTCGCCGCCCGCAAGAAGACCGAGATCGCCCGCGACCAGCTCGCCGGCAAGGAGATGCTGGTCGGCCGCTATTATCTCGACCGGCGCGATTTCACCGCCGCGATCAACCGCTTCAAGATCGTGGTGACCCGCTATCAGCGCACCCGGCACGTGGAAGAAGCGCTGATGCGGCTGACCGAGGCCTATATGGCGCTCGGGGTGGCCGAAGAGGCGCAGACCTCGGCCGCCGTGCTCGGTCACAACTTCCCGGATAGTCGCTGGTACAAGGACGCCTACGCGCTGGTGCAGTCGCGCGGACTGGAGCCGACCGAGAACCGGGGCTCCTGGATCAGCCAGGCATTCCGCAAGCTGCGCGTCGGCTAATTCGCCCCGCGCTACAATACTTACCGTCATGGCCGGCACACGGGTCTGGCTTTCGGCCAGCCCGCGTATAAACCTTGCGCCCGCCATCCACGTCTTTGAAAATGGCGAATCTGCAAGGCGTGGATGCCCGGAACAAGTCCGGGCATGACCTATCATCGGAACGACGACTTTCATGCTGGCCCGGCTTTCGATCCGCGACATCGTCCTGATCGATCGGCTCGATCTGGATTTCAGCACCGGCCTGTCGGTGCTGACCGGCGAGACCGGCGCCGGAAAATCCATCCTGCTCGATGCCTTTGCGCTCGCGCTCGGCGCGCGCGGCGATGTCGCGCTGGTTCGCCAGGGCGCCGAGCAGGGGCAGGTGACGGCCGCTTTCGAGCTGCCGGCCGCTCACCCGGCGCGCGCGCTGTTGGCGGACAATGCCATTGCGGCGGAGGACGCGTTGATCCTGCGCCGGGTGCAGTTCACCGACGGCCGCACCCGCGCCTTTGTCAACGACCAGCCGGTCGGCGTGCAGACCTTGAAGGCGCTCGGCGCGGCGCTGGTCGAGATTCACGGCCAGCATGACGAGCGCGCCTTGGTCGATGCCGCCACCCATCGCCGGCTGCTCGACGCCTTCGGCGGGCTCGAGCGCAAGGCCGAGGAGGTCGCGCAATTGTGGGAGGCGCGCCGTGCGACGGAAACCGCGCTCGCCACCCAGCGCGCCGAGGTCGAACGCGCCCGCCGCGAGGCCGACTGGCTGCGGCATGCGGTCGAGGAACTGCAAAACCTCAAACCCGAACCCGCCGAAGAGACCGCGCTGGCCGAGCGCCGCGCCGCCATGATGGCGGCCGAAAAGGTGGCGGGCGACCTGCGCGACGCCCATGACGCGGTGGCCGGCGCGCAGTCGCCGGTGCCAGCGCTGTCGGCGGCGGTGCGCCGCCTGGAGCGCCGCGCCACCCAGGCGCCGGCCCTGATCGAGCCGGCGGCCAAGGCGCTCGACGCCGCGCTGTCGGCGCTGGAAGACGCGCGCGCCCATCTCGAGGAGGCGCTGCGCGCCGCCGACCACGATCCGCAAGAGCTCGACCGGATCGAGGAGCGGCTGTTTGCGCTGCGCGCCGCCGGGCGCAAATACAATGTGCCGGTGGACGAGCTCAATGCGCTTTCCGCCCGCCATGCCGCCGATCTCGGCCTGATCGATGCCGGCGCCGAGCGGGTGGCGGCGCTGGAAAAGACCGCGAGCGAGGCCGCCGCGCGCTACCAGAAAGCCGCACTGGCGCTGTCGGCCGCGCGCCACAAGAGCGCGGAGAAACTCGACAAGGCGGTCAACGGCGAGCTCAAGCCGCTCAAGCTCGAACGCGCGAAATTCTCCAGCGAGATCGCGAGCGAGCCGGAGGCGCCCGGCCCGCACGGCATCGACCGCATCGAATTCTGGGTGCGTACCAATCCCGGCACCCGGCC
>JBKKAF010000005.1:0-8266 GCA_046714775.1 Xanthobacteraceae bacterium
CGTTCCCGCATGTACCGACCCCCTCCCCAACCCTCCCCCGCAAGCGGGGGAGGGAGTCTATGGCGGCACGCATGAGCGCCGCACTCAACCAGCCCGACGACACGGTCGGTGCCGCGATGCGCCGGCGGGTCGCCGGTTTCGTGCGTACGCTGCGCGATAATGGTTTCCGCATCGGGCTGGCTGAGACCCGCGACGCGCTCGCGGTGCTTGCGTCGCCGGCGGCAACACGGCCGTCGTCCCTGCAACCGGCATTGCGCTCGCTGTTGTGCGCGACGCGCTCCGACTGGCAAAAGTTCGACGAGATTTTCGACGCCTTCTGGCGCGGACGCGGCGCCCGCCGCATTCAACAGGTCTCCGGCACTCCGGCAGCAAGCCATGCGCCGCAGCGCCGCCTGCCGGGCGCCGGCGCGCCGGAGGGCCCGCTCGACTCACCCGATCATGTGCAGCGCCAGTTCGGCGCGGAAGGCGACAGCGCGAGCAGAAGCGGCCGCCGCGAAGGCGCCTCGCGCGCCGAGTTGCTGGCTTCGACCGACCTGCGCCACATCACCGATCCCGACGATCTCACTGCCGCCCATGCATTGGCCGAGCGGCTGGCGCGCAAAATGCGGGCGCGATTGACCCGCCGCGACCGCGCGCGGCGGCGCGGACGGCGAATCGATTTGCGCCGCACCATCCATCGCAGCATCTCGCACGGCGGCACCCCGGTCGAACTGGTCTGGCGGAAACGCAAGGAGAAACCGCTGCGGCTTGTCATGCTGCTCGATGCGTCGGGCTCCATGAGCCTCTACACCGCGTTCTTCGTGCGCTTCCTGCATGGCGTGGTCGACGCCTTCCGCGAGGCTGAAGCCTTTGTCTTTCACACCCGCCTCGCCCATGTCTCCGCTTCGCTACGCGACCGCGATGTTGGGCGCGCGGTCGATCGGCTCTCGCTGATGGCACAGGGTATCGGTGGCGGCACCCGGATCGGCGACAGCCTGGCGGACTTCAACCGTTGGCATGCGCGGCGGGTGATCAATTCGCGCACGGCGGTGATGATCGTCTCCGACGGCTATGACACCGGCGAGCCCGACCGGCTGGCGACCGAGATGCGGCGACTGCGCCGGCGTTGCAAGCGGATCATCTGGCTCAATCCGCTGCTCGGCTGGAACGATTACAGCCCGGCGGCGCGCGGCATGCAAGCGGCGCTGCCGCATGTCGATCTGTTCGCCTCCGCGCATAACCTCGAAAGCCTGGCCGCGCTCGAGCCCTATCTCGCAAAGATCTGACGCCAAGATCCGCCCCATGAACCAGACCAGCGATATCCTCGAACTGATCTCGGCGAAAAAGGCCAAGGGCGAGACGTTTGCGCTGGCCACCGTGGTGCGCACCGTGGCCACCACCGCGGCCAAGGCCGGCGCCAAGGCGGTGATCCTGCCGGACGGCACCATGACCGAAGGCTGGATCGGCGGCGGCTGCGCCCACGCCGCGGTGCTCAAGGCCGCCAAGGAAGCGCTGGCGGACGGCCAGCCGCGGCTGGTTTCGGTGCAGCCACCGGATGCGCTGCAGGAACAGGGGATCACCGCAGGCGACGAACGCGCCGGGGTGCGCTTTGCCAACAATATGTGCCCGAGCCGCGGCACCATGGACGTGTTCGTCGAGCCGGTCCTGCCGCGGCCGCAAGTCGTGATCTGCGGCTCGAGCCCGGTCGCCGTCGCGATTGCCGCGCTGGCGCCGCGGATCGGATTTGCGGTGACCGTGTGCACGCCGGCGGCCGAGCGCGCCGCCTTCGCCGAGGTCGACCGGCACATCGAGGGCTTCGCGTTGCCGGTGGATGAACCGGGCGCGCGTTACATCGTGGTCTCGACCCAAGGCAAAGGCGACGAGGCGGCGCTTGAGGCGGCGCTCGCCGTGAAGTCCGACTATGTCGCCTTTGTCGGCAGCATCAAGAAGGCGGAGGCGCTGCGAACCGCGCTGACCGAACGCGGGGTTGATCCCGCAAAGCTCGCAAAAATGCGAGCGCCCGCGGGCCTCGACCTCGGCGCCATCACGCCCGATGAGATTGCGCTGTCGATCCTGGCCGAGATCGTCACGGTGCGGCGCGGGCGGCATCCGCGCGGCGAGCCGCCGGCGGCGTAACGAGCGATCAATTCGTCACTTCCTACGCAGGCGAGTCGGTTCTTTCTTCACTGCGCCGGTGGTTATGGATTCCGGGTTCGCGGGCTTTGCCCGCGCCCCAGAATGACAAATCACTCCATCGCCTTCGACGCCTTGTCGATGATGTCCTTGGGGGCGCCCAAGATTCCTTCCACGACCTTTTGCACTTCCACGCCAGGCGTCGGATCGATTTCCGCCTTCACCCGTTGCGCCTCCTTCAGGAATTCCGGATCCTTCACCAGTTGATCGAAGGCCTGACGGAGCACGGCGAGCCGCTCCGGCGGAACCTGCGGCGGCGCGATCAAGGCGCGGCCGATCGCCGAGCCCGCCGAGAAGAATTCGATCACCCGCTTGGAGGTCGGATCGTCGACCATCTCCTGCATCAGCGGAACCTTGGACAGTTCCTTATGGCGTATAAGGCCGGTCTGTATCACCGGCACGAATGTGCCATCGTCGATTTCCGCACGATGCCCAGCCGCCCATTGGTTCCAGGCGCTCGACACCATGTCGATCTCGCCGCGGTTCATCGCCAGCACGTATTCGGCCGAGCCCGGATAGCCGCAGATGATCTTGAACTGGAAGCCGGCGAGGTTCTTCAGCATGGCCGCCGACTGATAGCTTTGCGATGTCTTGCCGGTGCAGCCGACATTGGAAGGGATTTTCCGCATCTCCTCGACGGTCTTGGCCGGCGCGTCGCGCCGGCGCACGAACACCGCATTCACGCCTGACAGCGAGCCGACATAGGGCATCTCGGCCATGTTCCACTTGCCGATGTCCGGCTGCATGATCTGGGTATGCCCGATGGTCTCGGGAAACAACCCGATCACCGAGCCGTTGCGCGCTGCCTGAGTATAGAAAAACGCCACGGCACGCACGCCGCCGCCGCCCGGCCGGTGCTCGACGATGGTGTTCGGACTTCCGGGGATGAACCGCTTGATGTGGTTGGCGACAATGCGCGCATAGAAATCGTACGAGCCGCCGGGCGGATGCCCGATCATGATGGTCAGGTTGGTGGACTTATAGAATTGCTCGATCGACTGCGCCGCCGCCGGTCCCGCTGACACAATAACCGCAATCGCTGCGGCGCCGATCGTCCCGCGCGTCCGATGCACCAACATTATCCTGGATCTCCTGCCCTGTTTTCTTGTTCGATCTTCAATGGTCGTCTTTGTCCTCGACCGAGCGCACCGGCGTCTCCGGCGTGATCCCGCCGCGCCGCCGCGCAAAAGTATTCTCGCCGTTCTTCGCCCAATCGCCTTGGGTGGCGTTGTCGGCATAGGCCTGCCAGGCCGCGTTCCAGTCGCCGAGATCGTAGCCATGCCACGGCGGCTGCGGGCTGAGCCGCGGCAGGCCGAGCTCGTCCCAGATTTTTCGCGCCTGTTCCATGAACGGCCTGGCGGGCAACGCCAGCGGCGGCATCGCATGTTTGAGCGTGGCGTCGATCAGCAGCGTCGAATCCTCCCCGCCGCCGCTGGATTTCGGCCCGTGGCCGCCCGAGCGGTGGGGAACGATCTGCACGTCCTCCACCGGATTGGAGCGATAGGCGAGCGACCAGAAGATCGCGTCGGCATTGCTCGGATCGATATCCTGTGACACCGCGATCACGATCTTTCCGCACTGCGCCTGCAGCGTCGACGCGCCGCACAACCCGCGCCAGATTTCGGTTCTGGGCGCGCCGGGCTTAAATTGCAGAAACAACACCTTGCGCAGATTGGTCAGCGGCTCGTGCATGACCACGCGCTGGATGCCCTGGATCGCCAGCTGATCCTTCAGATGCGCCAGGAACAGCGTCTCATAGGCCGACTTTTTCAACACGCTCGATTCGCTCGGCGTCACCTCGCTGATGATGGAGGCGAAGATCGCCTTGCGTCGCCGGGTGATCGCCGTCACCCGCATCGACATATTGAAATCTTCCAGCGCCACATGACCGTGGCTCTCGCCGAACGGTCCCTCGGGCTCCAGCAGTTCGGTATCGATCAGGCCCTCGATGACGATCTCGGCGTCGGCCGGAACATCGAGATCGACGGTCTTGGCGCGCGCGATGCGCATGGGGCGGCCGGCGAGGCCGCCGGCGATCGCCATCTCGTCCTGATCGACGGAGATTTTCTGCGGGCCGGTATAGGCGATGACCGGCGGACAGCCGATCACGATGGCGCACGGCATCGGCTGGCCGCGCTTTTGATATTGCAGCCAGTGCAGATAGCCGCCGGCGCCGCCCAGCCGCGACGCCATGCGCACACCGAGCCGGTCGTTATTTTTCAGCGCGCCGCGATAGGTCCCCAAATTCTGCGTGTTGGTGTCGGGATTTTTGGTGACGCAGACGGTGGCGGTGAGATAGGGCGCGGCGTCGAATCCGGGGGTGGAAATGGGCACCGGCAGCGTCGCCAAGCCGCCTCCGGGCTTTCCGAGGTCATCGCCGGTCAGCACGATCTCCTGGCACGGTGGATCGGTGACGCGCACCGGCGCGATCGGATTGGCCAGCGCGCGCAGCCAGACATTTCCCAATTCGCCGGCCGGCACGCCCATGCCGAGCGCGTAGATCTCCGTCGAGGCCGCCAGCGCGCCCACCACCACCGGCATGTCGTAGCGCTCGCCGCGCGCACCGATCACGTTGGTGAACAGAAAGGCGCGGCGCGCCTCCTCCGGCAATCCGCCGACGAATTGCCAGCGCACCAAGGGATGCAGCTCGGTGTCTTTGTTGATAGGCCGATCGATGCGCACCAACAGCTTGCGCTCGTCGAGCCTGGCCAGTTGGTCGTGCAGATCGAGCGGGGCGGACAGGCGCGCGGGGGCGTTCATGCGCCCCATTATGCGGCATTTTTCGATGCTAGAGTACCGCCACCGTTTGCCGCAGACCCGCCGCCGCGATGACCCCAATCAACCCGCAAGCCTTTCAATTCATTGGCAAACCGCTGCCACGCAAGGAAGACGCGCGGCTGCTGACCGGGTGCGGGCGATTCACCGACGACGTCAGCCTGCCGGGCCAGATTTTCGCGGTCATAGTGCGAAGCCGCCACCCGCATGCGCGGATCCTGGCGGTGGATTGCGCGCAAGCGCTGAAAATCCCCGGCGTCATTGCTGGATTTTCCGGACGGGATTTTGCGACCGAGGGATTGGCGCCGATCCCGCACGATCCGGTGCCGAAGACCAAATACGACATGAAGCTGACGGGCCCCGGCGGCGGCACGATCTTCACCGGCCCGCATCATCTGCTTCCGGCCAAGCGCGCCCGCCATGTCGGCGAGGCGATCGCCATGGTGGTGGCGGAAACCGAAGCCGCCGCGCTCGATGCCGCCGAGGCGGTCGCGGTGAGCTACGAGGAACTGCCTTTCGTTCTCCATTCCGAAGACGCGCTCAAACCGGGCGCGCCGGCGCTGTGGGATGAAGCCCCCGGCAATCTCCTGGTGGACACCCAGTTCGGCGACGAACGCGCCACCGCGCAGGCATTCGCGGCGGCCGACCATGTGGTGGCGATGGATTTCCATGTCGGCCGCGTCACCGGCGTGCCGCTCGAGCCGCGTGCGGCGGTCGGCGCATACGATCCCGAGACGCAGCGCTACACGCTGCATGCCGGCTCGGGCGGGGCGGTGCGGCAGAAACGCGAACTGGCCGAAGTGCTCGGCATTTCGCCCGACGCCCTGCGCGTGCTCTGCCACGACGTCGGCGGCAATTTCGGCACGCGCAATCGCGTCTACGTCGAATATGCGCTGGTGCTGTGGGCGGCAAAGAAACTCGGCCGTCCGGTGAAATACACCGCCACCCGCTCGGAGGCCTTTCTGAGCGACTATCAGGGCCGCGATCTGGTCAGCAAAATTGCGCTGGCGCTGCGCAAAGACGGCCGCTTCTTGGCCCTGCGCGCCACCAATATCAGCAATGTGGGCGCCCATTGCGTGTCGCTGTCGCCGCTCGGCAAGGGCTCGGCGCTGGTGCAGGGCTCCTACGACATTGCGGCGGTGTCGCTGCACGCCATGGCGGCCTTCACCAACACCATGCCGACCCAGGCCTATCGCAGCTCCGGACGGCCGGAAGTCACCTTTGCGATCGAGCGGCTGATCGACAGCGCGGCGGAACAGCTCGGCTTCGACCGCATCAAACTCCGCCGCAAGAACCTGATCCGCCCAAAGGCGATGCCGTATCGTAACGGCGTCGGCGCGGTCTATGACAGCGGCCGCTATGAGGAGGCGATGGACACAGCCATGCGTCTCCTTGACTGGGACGGATTCAAAACCCGCCAGCGCGAGGCGAAGAAGCGCGGGAGGCTTTTAGGCCGCGGCCTCGCCAATTACGTGGAATCCTCGATCGGCGCGCCGCGCGAGCAGGCGCGCATCACGGTGCGGCCGGAAGGCCGCGTCGACGTGGTGATCGGTACCCAGCCGAGCGGCCAGGGCCATGAGACCAGTTTCGCGCAGGTCATCTCCGACCTGATCCATGTGCCGGTGGAGAGTGTCGCCATCATCGTCGGCGACACCGACGTGGTGATGGTGGGCGGCGGCTCCCATTCCGGCCGCTCCATGCGCCATGCGGCAACGGTGTTTGCCAAATCAGCTACGGAGCTGATCGAACAAGGCAAGCGCATCGCCGCACATGTGCTCGACACAGCGCCGGAGAACGTCTCGTTCGACGACGGCCGCTTTGCCGCGCGCGCCACCAACCGCAGTTTCGATTTCCTTGAACTGGCCAAGGAAGCCGCGCGCCACTCCTTGCCGGACGCGCTCAAGCAAGGTCTCGCCGTGGTCACCGATAACGAGATGCACGATCCGGTGTTTCCTAATGGCTGCGCCGCCTGCGAGGTGGAGGTCGATGCCGAAACCGGCGCGGTGGCGATCACCCGCTATGCCGCGGTGGACGATGTCGGCCGCTGCATCAATCCGCTGATCGTAGAAGGCCAGACCCACGGCGCGGTGGCGCAGGGCGTCGGCCAGGCGCTGTGGGAGGCCTGCGTGCTCGACCAGGCCTCAGGCCAGCCGCTCGCCGGCTCGTTCATGGATTACGGCATGCCGCGCGCGGACAACCTGCCGCCGTTCGACGTTGAGATCATGGAGGTGCTGTCGCCGACCAATCCGCTCGGCATCAAGGCCGGCGGCGAAGGCGGCACGACTGCGGCGCCGGCGGTGATCGTCAGCGCCATCGTGGACGCGCTGCGCCCGTTCGGCGTGCACACGCTGCCGATGCCAGTGACGCCGGAGGTGGTGTGGCGCGCAATGCGGGGCAGTCCGCATCGCGTTGCGGACTACGCCGACTGAATCTCTTGGGCGATCTCTGGGCGCGGACGCTGAGCGGTTACTTTCCGCGTAGCGTGTCCTTCAGGCCGCCGACCGCGTTCTGCACCTTGCCCTTGACCTGGTCGGCCTTGCCCTCACTCTGCAGCTTGCTGTCGCCGGTCACCTTGCCCGCGACTTCCTTCACTTTGCCCTTGGCCTGCGCGGCCGAGCCCTTGATCCGGTCCTTGTCCACCATGACGAACCTCCTTCGGTTGCAGTCCGATAACCGGCAGGTGGCGGACAAGGTTCCTGCGCCCTTGCAACCTTCGGCGGGGCTTGGTGTTGTAATTCAGCCGCTAACTGGGAGCATTTCCATGAATATTCTTTGGACCATTGTCATCGGCTTTATTGCCGGCCTGATCGCCAAGTTCCTCCACCCCGGCCCGAACGAGCCGCAGGGCTTCATCCTCACCACGCTGCTGGGCATCGGCGGCGCGTTCCTTGCCACCTATCTCGGGCAGGCGATGGGCTGGTACCGCGCGGGCGAGGGCGCCGGATTGATCGGGGCGGTGGTCGGCGCCCTGATCGTGCTAGTCATCTGGGGCCTGCTGGCCAGACGCACAGCTTAAGCGACCGCTCTTCACTTTCGCTCTCCCAGCCGAAGTCGGATTTATCCGACTTCGGCATCCAATAGCGCCGAACTCAGGTAAACCCGAGTTCGGTGGGGGAGAGGGTGGCGAGCCATAAGCGCGTTCACGCGTCTTCGACGCGCTATGGCCCATCATCGCATCGTAGTCGGCGTGTGATCCGATCCAAACCCCAGCAGCCCGTCATCGACCTCGACGGCCAGCGCCCGATAACGCAGCCCGACGCGCACTGACCAGTAGCGGCCGACCTTCTTGAAATGCAGAGACGGATGTCGCGGGTCGCTC
>JBKKAF010000006.1:0-27446 GCA_046714775.1 Xanthobacteraceae bacterium
CGACTTCTCCTCCGAAGCCGATATCGTGAAGAAGCTGCGCGTCGGCCTCGCGTTGCACCCCGTCGCCACCGCCCTGTTCGCCAATTCGCCATTCACCGAGGGCAAGCCCACCGGCTTCGTGTCGTTCCGCTCGGAAATCTGGCGCCATACCGATCCGGCGCGCTCCGGCATGCTGCCATGGGCATTCGAGCCCGGCATGGGTTTCGAGCGCTATGCCGACTATGCGCTCGACGTGCCGATGTATTTCATCAAGCGCGGCGACCGCTATATCGATGTCGCCGGGCAATCGTTCCGCGATCTGATGGCCGGCAAGCTCGCGGAAATGCCGGGAGCGCGCGCCACCATTTCCGATTGGGCGAACCACATTTCCACGATCTTCCCGGAGGTGCGGCTCAAGCGCTATCTGGAAATGCGCGGCGCCGACGCCGGCCTGTGGCGGCGGCTGCCGGCGCTGCCGGCCTATTGGGTGGGGCTGCTCTATGACGACGAGGCGCTCGATGCCGCCTGGGATCTGGTGAAAGGCTGGAGCGCCGAGCAGCGCCAGGCCTTGCGCGACGAGGTGCCGCGGCTCGGCTTCAAGGCGACGGTTGCCGGCCGCAGCGTGCTCGAACTCGCCAAGATCACGCTGGCGCTGGCGGAAAAAGGCCTCGCGCGCCGCGGCCAGGGCGATGCCAATGGCCATGACGAGACCCGCTATCTGCGGCCGATCCAGGAATTCGTGGCGCGCGGCATCACCCCGGCCGAGGAATTGCTGGAAAAATTCCACGGGCCGTGGGGCGGCTCGGTCGATCCGGTCTACCGGGAATACGTCTACTGAGCATTGCCAGCAGCGGGCAGCTACTGGTCGCGCTGCTGGTAGAGATCTTTCGTCGCCTCATCGCGGACTTGTTGCACCGCGCGATTCTTGCTGCGGCTGCGCCACATCATGGTGCCGTAGATCAGGCCGCCGGCGAGCGCCGCCACCAGGATCACGTCGATGATCAACCACAACCAGCCGCTCGCTTCGCTGCCCATCGCTTTGCCGCTCCGTCTTGCGTTGCTTACGAAAGACAACGCGCGACGCGCTCATCCGATCCAATGGCGATCCGGGAAAACCGCGATGGGCAAGGGCGACTGGGGTGGCGTGAGCGCGCGCAGCGTCACTGTTTCTTCGCCACGCCTGTTTTGATCAGCGCACGCCGGTCCTTGACCACGCCGACCAGCGCCCCGACCCTTTCGATCCGCACGATCACCTCGCCCTCCATGATGCTGTCGCAGCTGTTGTGGGTCGGCGAGATAAAGAAATGGGCGATGTCCCAATCGTCGGTCCACTGAAAGCGCGGACCCATGACCTTTTGCAGCGGTAGCTTTTCGCCGCACACCGAGGCGAAGTAGATCGGCGGTTCGGCCTCGCTGCGGGGATTGCTCGCCAGATGCGCCTTCAGCTTGGTCATCGCCTCGGGAACGATATTGACCCAATAGTCGGTGTCATAGCGGCCGTCGGCGCCGGCCAGGCCGCCGACCAGCGCATTGTAATAAAGGTATTGATGCGGATGCAGCCGCACCAGCATGCCGGCGTTCCAGAGCACGGCCGCAATCAGCGCCACCGCGGCGGCGAGCGCCGCCGGCCGCCAGCGCTGCAATGACGCCAGCGTCGCGTCGAATCCGATGCCGGCGAGGACGGCAAGCGAGGGCACCACGAACAGAAAGTGGCGCATGCCGGAGAATGCCGGGCCGCGGCCGATCACCTGACAGATCACCGGAAATGCCGCCGTAAACGCGACGAAGGCGATCTCCCGGCGCGCGCGCGCGGACAGCGCGGGCGGCGCCAAGCGCGGAGCAGTGAGGAAGAGAAGCGAGAGAGCCACGCCCGCAAAGATCAGCAGCGGCAGCTTGATCAGGATATAGACGGGAATGTACACGCGCGGGATGTCGCCCATGTAGTAGGACTTGCCCGCGAACAGCGTGGAGATTTCGTAGTTGAAGTAGGCGAAGGCGAGCAGCCCGCGGATCGGATTGAGCGGCGCGAGCGCCGCCCATGGCCAGGCCGCCAGCATGATGGCGTAGCCGATCAGCAAGGCCGGCGTCAGAGCGAGCGCGGAGCGGCCGGCAAAGGCGAAGCGTTCGCGCCAGCCCGCCAAGTCGTGCGCGGCGAGTTGCAGCAGCACGGCGGCGCCGGCATAGCCCACCAGCAAAAGGCCCATGGCGCGCAGGCCGAGCGCCGCGCCCAGCAGGAGGCCAAAGGCAATCACGTCGCGCCGGCGCGGGTGCGGCAGATCGCGCGCGAGCCGCAGCAGGAAATACAGCGCACCGATCACGGCCGCGGCGAACGGGATGTCCTTGGTGTGGTTGAACATCGCGCCATACCAGATGCCGCACAGCGTCAGCATGACGGCGGCGATCAGGCCGGCGCGTGGACCGGCGATCAGCCGCGCGGTCGCCCAGGTGGCGGCGATCCCGCCGATGCCGGTCAGCGCAGAGACGATGTGGCGGATGCTGTAGACGTCGATCGGCACGGCCTTGCCGAGCAAGGTCACCAGCACGTCGAACAGGCCGCCGTAGAGATAGAGGTTGCTGAGCTCGAACAGCGCGCGGTTGGTGAAGCCGCTCAAGTAATAGGCGATGATCAGCTCACCGTATTTCTGCTGGATCTCCTCGTCGTTGCTGATCGCGTAATGCTGATAGGTGAGGAGGACGAGGACCACCAAGGCCGCCAGCAGCAGGAAGGTGGCAAGGTCATAGACATCGAAGCCCGCGGGCCGGAACCGCCATTGGCGCGCAGGCTTCGTTGATCCGGGAACCGCCGTCATGATACGAGGCCCCGGAGCGGCGATGCACCGCAATCGCCGCTCCGGACATTCCTCGAAAATTCTGACAAATTATTCATTGCACGCATTGTTGCCGCCACCGCGATACGATTGTGACAACGGCGGAAAGGAATGTCATGCTTGTCGTGATGCAACGGCGGATTGAACGTTGTGTCGGACGGTCGCAGGGAAGGCGGACTTAAATGCGGCGGCGGGCGGCGGCAGCGATGTTGGGGTTCTTGCTCGCCTTCGCGGCGCTCAGCGCGGCGGGCATACCGGCGCAGGCTCAGGTCGGATTCGACCGGCCGGGCGGCGACTATACCAGCTTTCCGCTGCGCTCCGGCGATCCCACGCAATGCGCCGCGCGTTGTGAGCGCGACTCGCGCTGCCGCGCCTGGGCATTTTCCTATCCGGCGACCGATAGCGGTAACGCGGTCTGCTGGCTCAAATCGCGCGTCACCCCGCGCCATGCGGTGAGCTGCTGCGTTTCCGGCGTGCGCGGCGCCGGCGTGATCGAGCCGCGCAGCGGGCCGATCGAGTTTGCCATCGATCGGATCGGCGGCGACTACCGGCACTTCGATATCCCGGCCGATCCCACCGGCAAGAGCTGCCAGCTCGCGTGCGAAGCGGAAGAGGGCTGTCGGGCATGGACCTATCAGCGCGCGGGCTATGGCGCGCCGAATCCGATCTGTTTCCTGAAGAACCGGATCACCCGCCCGCACCGCCGGCCCTGCTGCATTTCGGGGGTGGTGCGCTGAGCATGATCCCGAAAAAGCCTGCCCGGGACTTGATCCGGGGTGGGAACCGGTCCCACCTTCGCTAAAGCTTCGGCGGGTCTGTCGCACGAGTCCGCCATAGCTCGTAGAGCGGAGGCGGATTTCGGAAAAGATCATGCTCAAACAAAAAGCACGGTCTACGCGCGCAAAGTTGATCGCCCCATGACGCCATGCCGCTACGCGACGCGTTAAGACACGTTATAGTGACGGGCAGGGCGGGCAGACATCAGCTATAGGGAGCATTCCATGCTCAGACCCATCACAGTCTTCATCGCGACGGCGTTGTTGTCGGGCGCGGCTTTGGCGCATCACGGCTGGGGCAGCTACGACGCCGCCAAAGCGGTCACGGTGACCGGCCCGGTGCTGACCTCGAAATATGAAAATCCGCATGTGACGCTGACCGTGCGCGGCAGCGATAAGGTCTGGACGGTGACGCTCGCCCCCACCTCGCGCATGGTGAACCGCGGGGCGCTCGCCAAGATGGTCGAGGTCGGCATGACCGTCACCACCTTCGGCTATCCGTCCACCACCGCGAAGGACGAGATGCGGGCCGAGCGCATCACGGTCGACGGCAAGTCCATCGAGATGCGCTGATGGAGCATGCGGCTCCCGCGCTCTTTGTCGCGCTGGAGCAATCCGGCTTTGCGGCGGCGATCCGCCAATCCTTGTGGGTCTATCCGGTCGCCAATGTCGGGCACATCCTGGCGCTGTTCTGTTTCGCCGGTACGATCGCGGTGATGGACCTGCGGCTGATCGGTCTGTTTGCGGCGACATCGCCCGGAACACTGATCGGCCGCGCGCGCCGCTTTGCGATGGCGGCCTTTGCCGGACTGGCGGCGACCGGGTTCGTGTTGTTCTCTGCGGAAGCGAGCCACGTGGTGCTCAATCCGGTGTTCCTGCTGAAGATGGCGTTCGTCGGCGCCGGCTTGCTCAACATCGCTTTGTATGAGTTCGTCACCAAGCGCAACGTTGAGACGCTTCCGCCTGGGGTAGCAATGCCGGCTGCGGCGCGGATGGCGGGTTATTCGTCGCTCGGCATCTGGCTCGCGGTCGCGGCCTGCGGGCGCAGCATCGCGTATTTCTAGAAATCGTCATGGCCGGGCTTGTCCCGGCCATCCACGTCTTTGCGTCAACGAAGTAAGGCTTGGATGCCCGGCACAAGGCCGGGCATGACGATTAAAATGCCTTGTGGCGCTACCCCGTGCCGCCGACGGTGATGCGATCCATCCGCAGCGTCGGCTGGCCGACGCCGACAGGAACGCCCTGGCCGTTCTTGCCGCAGGTGCCGATCCCGGTATCGAGCGCAAGGTCGTTGCCGATCATGCTGATGCGGTTGAGATCGGTCGGGCCGTTGCCGATCAGCATGGCGCCTTTGAGCGGCGCGCCGATCTTGCCGTTCTCGATCTTGTAGGCCTCGGTGACCTGGAAGACATATTTGCCCGAGGTGATGTCGACCTGCCCGCCGCCGAAATTGACCGCGTGGATGCCGTTCTTGACCGAGGCGATGATCTCGGACGGGTCGCGGTCGCCGGCCAGCATGTAGGTGTTGGTCATGCGTGGCATCGGAATATGGGCGTGGCTCTCGCGCCGGCCGTTGCCGGTCGCCTGCATGTTCATCAGCCGGGCATTCTGGCGGTCCTGCATGTAGCCGACCAGGATGCCGTCCTCGATCAGCACCGTGCGGCCGGTCGGCGTGCCCTCGTCGTCGATCGAGAGCGAGCCGCGGCGATTGGGCAGGGTGCCGTCGTCGACCACGGTGACGCCTTTCGATGCCACTTGCTGCCCCATCAGGCCGGCAAAGGCCGAACTTCCCTTGCGATTGAAATCGCCTTCCAACCCGTGGCCGACCGCCTCATGCAGCATGACGCCGGGCCAGCCGGGGCCGAGCACCACATCCATCTCGCCGGCCGGCGCCGGCACCGCTTCCAGATTGACCAGCGCCTGGCGCACCGCTTCGTCGGCCGCGTGCTGCCAATCCTGGGTGTCGAGGAAGCGCTCGAAACCCTCGCGCCCGCCATAGCCGTAGCTGCCGGATTCCTGGCGCGCGCCGTCGCCGGCGACCACCGAGACATTCACCCGCATCAGCGGGCGCACGTCGCGATAGCTTTCGCCGTCTCCGCGCAGGATTTCCACCACCTGCCAGCTGGCGGCGAAGCTGGCCGAAACCTGGCGCACGCGCGGATCCTTGGCGCGCGCATAGGCATCGATGGTCTCCAAGAGCCGCACCTTGCTGTCGAAGCCCGGCGCGGCGAGCGGATTGTCGTCGCTATAGAGACGCGCATTGCTGCGGGCGGGCGGCGCGGCATAGCGGCCGGAATGGCCGCTGTTGACCGCGCGCACCGCGTCGGCCGCGCGCGCCAGCGCTCCATCGGACAGATCCGAGGCATGCGCATAGCCGACCGCCTCGTCCTTGACCGCGCGCAACCCGAATCCCTGCGCGGTGTCGTAGGTCGCCTGTTTGAGGCGGCCATTGTCGAACACCAGCATTTCGGACTGGCGGTATTCCAGGAACAGTTCGCCGTCGTCCGCGCCCTCCAGCCCGCGGTCGAGATGGCGGCGGACGTCCTGCCGGTCGAGGCCGGCGCGGTCGATGAGCGAGATCGGCGAAGTCATGGCGTTAGAAGTCATGGCGTTACCTGGATTGCTGCGTCACCCGACAAGATAGTGGGTGGCGACGGGCGTTGCGAGGGGAGAACGAATCCGTGGCGCAAGCGCAGCCGTGGAGCCTGCGGCTCAGGGCAACTTGTCGAAGCCTTCGCCGAAGCCCTTGAGGCTCATCGGAAAACCGATGCCCTCTTCCGGGGTTTGGAAGATGATGAAGGTCGCGGTCTGGCCGGTGCGCATCTGCTTGAGCAGGGTCTCGTCCATCACCACTTCGGCCACGCAGCCATTGGGCAGGCAACGCACGAAACCGGCGCGGCCGACATCGACCTGGTCGATTTTCAAGCCCAGCCCGGTCGGCAGCAGCACCCCCATCGGGGCGACCACGCGCATCAGCCGGCTCTTCTGGTCGGCGGTCTTGAGCACGATCACGACCAGGCCGACATTGGCGCGGTCCTCAGCGGTCACGCTCTGGATCAGCGCGCATTGCTCGCTCTTTGCGCCCGGCGGGGTCTCGCAGCGCACCTGCCAGTCGGCGTGAACCGAGCGGACCGCCCCTTGCGCATGGGCGGCTCCGGCTAACGCCGAAAGCATGGCGAGCATGGCGCAGGCCTGCGTCAGCGCACGTGCCGGCACATGTCTGAGCATGTTTGGGCTGAAAGGCCCCATGGTGTCGTGCCTTGGTTTTCGTGCCTTGGTTTTCGTGTCTTGGCGGTTGAACCCGTCTTGCGCCGCAGAATCCGGCGAATCACCCCACGCCCGGTCCCTGCGCGCCGTGCCGGGAACCATGGTCGCCCTGACGTGTCAAGGATTAGTAAAACAACCCATTGTGGCCTGGAAAGGGTCGGGGGAGCGCGGGCGTTCCCGCAGTGCCGAACGTGCCGTCATTGCCGCATGTGAGCCATGACGACCTGCATTGCGAGCGGCCGGGAATTGTGGTTTGGAAAGTCCGGGATTCCCCGTCCCGCCGCAATACGCCTGCAGACAAGCCCGCCCGGGCGGACGCCGGGCTCGACGCAGGCGGCGTCGACGCATAGATCCTGCGGAGCAGTGCGGCGGATGCATCTGGCCTCATTGAAGGAGTGGTAGCGCGATGCTGATGTTCAAGCGGTTGGCCGCCGTGGCAGCCATGGTCGGAGCCCTGCTTGGCGGCACTGCCGCCTGGGCCGGTCTCGGCCAGCCGTCGCCCTGGCAACTCGGATTTCAGCAGTCCGCTTCGCCGGTGATGGACAGCATCACCTCGTTCCACACCTTCCTGCTCTACGTCATCACCGCGGTCACCCTTTTCGTCATGGTGCTGCTGCTCATCATCATGGTGCGCTTCAACGCCCGCGCCAATCCGGTGCCGTCGCGCACCACCCACAACACGTTCTTGGAAGTGGCCTGGACCGTGATCCCGGTGGCGATCCTGGTGGTCATCGCGGTGCCGTCGTTTCGCCTGCTGTTCTTTCAATTGAACACCCCGCAGGCCGAGGTCACCGTGAAGGCCACCGGCAAACAATGGTTCTGGAGCTACAGCTATCCGGACAACGGCAATTTCGAATTCGACTCGCTCATGGTGCAGGAGAAGGACCGCAAGCCCGACCAGCCGCGCCTGCTGGCGGTCGACAACGAGATGGTCGTGCCGGTGAACAAGGTGGTGCATGTTCTCACCACCGGCTCCGACGTGATCCATGCTTTCGCGGTGCCGTCATTCGGTATCAAGATCGACTCCATTCCCGGCCGCATCAACGAGACTTGGTTCCGCGCCACCCGCGAGGGCGTCTATTACGGCCAGTGCTCGGAACTGTGCGGCAAGGACCACGCCTATATGCCGATCGCGGTCCGCGTGGTCAGCGAGCAGGCGTTCGCCGCCTGGCTCGAACAGGCCAAGAAGAAATACGCCCGCGACGACAATACACCGCCGACCAACGTGGCGGCGGCCGAGCCAGCGACCGCCCGGTGAGCCGCGCGGGAACGCGCGAACATCGGCGGCAACGATCAAGTCGAAGGAACTGACCATGGCTACCACCACACACACTCACGGGGTCCAAGGGGTCCAAGGGATCCACGAGGCCCATGGCGCCCATGATCTCAACGGTCATGCCATTCCCACCGGCTGGCGGCGCTTCGTCTATTCGACCAACCACAAGGACATCGGCACGATGTACTTGGTCTTCGCGCTGGTCGGCGGCCTGATCGGCGGCATCCTGTCGATCGGCATGCGGCTCGAATTGCAGGAGCCCGGGCTGCAGATCTTCCGCGACGCCCACATGTTCAACGTGTTCACCACCGGCCACGGCCTGATCATGATCTTCTTCATGGTGATGCCGGCGATGATCGGGGGCTTCGGCAATTGGTTCGTGCCGCTGATGATCGGAGCGCCCGACATGGCGTTCCCGCGCATGAACAACATTTCGTTCTGGCTGTTGCCGGCGTCGTTCGCGCTGCTGCTGATCTCGATGTTCGTCGAAGGCGAGCCGGGCGCGCCCGGCGTCGGCGCCGGCTGGACCATCTATGCACCGCTGTCGACCAGCGGCCATCCCGGGCCGGCGGTCGATTTCGCCATTCTGTCGCTGCACATCGCCGGCGCCTCGTCGATCCTCGGCGCCATCAACTTCATCACCACCATCTTCAACATGCGCGCGCCCGGCATGACGCTGCACAAGATGCCGCTGTTCGTGTGGTCGATCCTGGTAACGGTGTTCCTGCTCCTGCTGGCGCTGCCGGTGCTGGCCGGCGCCATCACCATGCTGCTGACCGACCGCAATTTCGGCACCACCTTCTTCGCGGCGGAAGGCGGCGGCGACCCGGTGCTGTTCCAGCATCTGTTCTGGTTCTTCGGCCACCCCGAGGTCTACATTTTGATTCTGCCGGGCTTTGGCATGATCAGCCAGATCGTATCCACCTTCAGCCGCAAGCCGGTGTTCGGCTATCTCGGCATGGCTTACGCCATGGTGGCGATCGGCGGCATCGGCTTCGTGGTGTGGGCGCACCACATGTACACGGTCGGCATGTCGACGGCGGCGCAGGCCTATTTCGTGGTCGCCACCATGGTGATCGCGGTGCCGACCGGCGTGAAGATCTTCTCCTGGATCGCCACCATGTGGGGCGGTTCGATCGAGTTCAAGACGCCGATGCTGTGGGCGATCGGATTCATCTTCCTGTTCACCGTCGGCGGCGTCACCGGCGTGGTGCTGGCCAATGCCGGCGTCGACCGCTCGCTGCAGGACACCTATTACGTGGTCGCGCACTTCCACTACGTGCTGTCGCTCGGCGCGGTGTTCACCATCTTCGCCGGTTGGTACTACTGGTTCCCGAAGATGAGCGGCTACATGTACAGCGAGACCATCGGCAAGCTGCACTTCTGGCTGACCTTCGTCGGCGTCAACGTCGTGTTCTTCCCGCAGCACTTCTTGGGCCTCGCCGGCATGCCGCGCCGCGTCGCCGACTATCCGGATGCCTTCGCGGGATGGAATTTCGTCTCCTCGATGGGCGCCTATGTGTCGGCGCTGGGTGCGCTGGTGTTCTTCTTCGGCGTGGCGCACGCGTTCCTGCGCAAAGAGCGGGCGGCCGACAGCCCGTGGGGCGTCGGCGCCACCACGCTGGAATGGACGCTGCCGTCGCCGCCGCCGTTCCACCAGTTCGAAAAGCTGCCGCTGATCAAGTGAGGCAGGAATGACCGACATATCCCAGGCAACACCGCGCGCCGAACCGGCAGCGTTTGCCTATGGCTATGGCGGCGCTGAGGTCGGCGACTATCTCGCGCTGCTCAAGCCGCGCGTGATGTCGCTGGTGGTGTTCACCGCGCTGGTCGGCTTGATGATCGCCCCGGCACAGGTGCACCCGGTGATCGGCTTCACCGCGCTTTTGTGTATCGCGGTCGGCGCCGGCGCGGCCGGCGCGCGCAACAAGTGGTAAGACGCCGACATCGACGCCATCATGAGCCGCACCGCGGAGCGCCCGATCCCGCGCGGCCGCATCGCGCCCGGCGAGGCGCTGGCTTTCGGCATCACGCTCGCCGGCTTCTCGGTGGTGGTGCTTGGGCTGCTGGTGAGCTGGCTCGCCGCGGCACTGCTCGCCTTCACCATCTTCTTCTATGTCGTCGTCTACACGATGTGGCTCAAGCGCCGGACGCCGCAGAACATCGTGATCGGCGGCGCCGCCGGCGCCTTTCCGCCGGTGATCGGCTGGGCGGCGGCGACCGGCAGCGTCGGTGTCGAGCCGGTCCTGCTCTTTCTCATTATCTTCTTCTGGACGCCGCCGCATTTCTGGGCGCTGTCGCTCTTGCGCACCGCCGATTATGCGCGCGCGCGGGTGCCGATGCTGCCGGTGGTCGCCGGGCCGGAGGCGACGCGGCGGCAGATCCTGTTTTATTCGCTGGTGCTGCTGCCGCTCGGCATGGCGCCCTGGCTGTTCGGCTATGCCGGCGCGGCCTATGGCGTGACGGCTTTGATCGGCGGTGTGGCGATGGTGGCTTTCGCCTGGCGGGTGCGAACGCAACGCGCGGGAGCGGGCGCCGAGCGCGCCGCCCGGCAGCTGTTTGCCTTTTCCATCGTCTACTTGTTCGCGCTGTTCGCGGTGCGGCTGACGGAAAGCGTGTTGAGCGGGTTGTTCAGGTGAGGCAGTGATGACATGGACAAGCCTGAAACACCTGGCATCGTGCTCACCGAGCAACAGAAGCGCCGCCGCCGCGCCCGCTCGATCGCCATCGCGCTGGCGCTCGCGGCGCTGGTTGTCTTGTTCTATATCGTGACGCTGGTGAAGGGACCAGGCGTGCTCAATCGCCCCATGTGATGCAAGATGTGAAGCAAGATGTGATGCAAGAACCGAATCAAGAGCCGAATGCCATGACCGCGCCGAACACGACAAAGGCCTGGCCGCAGCGGCGACGCGATCTGAGCGTCGCGGCCGCCTGCGGCGTGTTCGTGGCCGCCATGGTGGGAGCCGCCTATGCGGCGGTGCCGCTCTATGACTGGTTTTGCCGCACCACCGGCTTCGCCGGCACCACCCAGGTGGCCAGCGCTGGACCGTCCCGCACACTCGACCGCACGGTGACG
Organism: Xanthobacteraceae bacterium; assembly: GCA_046714775.1. Lineage (GTDB taxonomy): Bacteria > Pseudomonadota > Alphaproteobacteria > Rhizobiales > Xanthobacteraceae > VAZQ01. The sequence goes on from JBKKAF010000006.1 coordinate 11,203, forward strand.
GTGCGCTTCGACGGCAATGTCGGCCGCGGACTGCCCTGGCGGTTCGAGCCCGAACGCGCCTCCATCGAAGCGCGTCTCGGCGATGTCATTACGGTCAATTATCTGGTGGTGAATGAAACCGCGCGCGAGACCGGTGGCATCGCGTCGTATAATGTCTCGCCGCCGACCGCCGGCGCCTATTTCTCCAAGATCAACTGTTTCTGCTTCGAAGAGCAGCGGCTGAAGCCGGGCGAGAAGCGCGAGATGACGGTGGTGTTTTTTGTCGATCCCGAACTGGTCAAGGATGCCAGCCAAAACGACCTGCACACCATCACGCTGTCCTACACCATGCACCCGGTGCGCCAGAGCGAGAGCCAGCGCCAGCGCGTGGGAGCCCGCGCCGGCGATGGCGCGGTGGCGGAGCTGAAACGCTAGAGCGGGGCGGCGCGCGCCGCGCCCGGCAACGAGAGACGGAGACTTAAAGACGATGGCCGACGCGCATAGCAAGCCGCAGCACGACTACCACCTCGTCGACCCCAGCCCGTGGCCGGCGGTCGGCGCCGTCTCGGCATTCGTGCTGGCGGTGGGCGCGATCCTGTGGATGCACAAGATGACGCCTTATGCGCCGCTGATCTTCGGCGTCGGCGTGATCGGCACGCTCTACACCATGCTCGCCTGGTGGCGCGATGTCGCCCGGGAAGCCACCCATCAAGGCCATCACACCCGCGTGGTGCAGATCTCGCACCGCTACGGGATGATCCTTTTCATCGCTTCCGAGGTGATGTTCTTCGTGGCCTGGTTCTGGGCCTATTTCAACACCGCGCTGTTCCCCGCCGACGCCCACATGGTGGTGCGCACCGAACTGCTCGGCGGCCAGTGGCCGCCCAAGGGGATCGAGACCTTCGATCCCTGGCATCTGCCGCTGCTCAACACCTTGATACTGCTCACCTCGGGCACCACGGTGACCTGGGCGCACCACGCGCTACTGGAAGGCGACCGCAAGGGCGTGAAATGGGGCCTGATCCTCACCATCGCGCTCGGCCTCGCCTTCACCTGCGTGCAGGCCTACGAATACATGCATGCGACCTTCGGATTCAAAGGCCACATCTACGGCGCCACTTTCTTCATGGCGACCGGCTTCCACGGCGCCCATGTCATCATCGGAACGATCTTCCTGATCGTGTGCCTGATCCGTGCCGAGGCCGGCCACTTCACGCCGACGCAGCATCTCGGCTTCGAGTTTGCCGCCTGGTACTGGCACTTCGTCGACGTGGTGTGGCTGTTCCTGTTCTGCTGCATCTATGTCTGGGGCGCCAGCGCCCATACCGCTGCCCATTGAGGCGGCGAGCCATGCGAGACAGGGGCGGCCTTGCGCCGCCCCTTTTGTTTTTGCGCGGGCGGCTTAGATTGGAGTTTCAGCCACTGTGTGGACCACCGACATGGCCGATGACGAACAGCACCCGCGCCTGCCGATTGCTAGGGGCCTGCTCGGCCGCTGTCCGCGTTGCGGCAAGGGCAAGCTGTTCCAGGGCTTTCTGACGCTGCGGCCGCGTTGCGAGGTCTGCGGGCTCGATTTTTCCTTTGCCGATTCCGCCGACGGACCGGCGGTGTTCGTGATGTTCTTCTCCGGCTTTGTCGTCGCCGGTTCGGCGCTGGTGGTCGAGGCGCTGTACCAGCCGCCATTCTGGCTGCATGCGGTGCTGTGGGTCCCGCTGATCCTGCTCACCACGCTCGGGCCGCTGCGGCCGGTGAAGGGTCTGCTGATCGCCCTGCAGTATCACCACAAGGCCGCCGAGGGCCGGCTCGTCCGCGACGACACCGCGTGAGCGTGGCCAGCACAACACAGCCGCCGCAACGCGGCCTGATGCTGCCGACCGTCATCATGCTGGCGGCTCTCATCGCGCTGCTTGGCCTGGGCGCCTGGCAGCTTGAGCGCCGGGTCTGGAAGGAACGGCTGATCGAGACGCTGACGCAAAGGCTGTCGGCTCAGCCGGTCGCTTTGCCGCCGCCGGAGCAATGGCCGCGCCTCGATCCGGAAACTTTTGAATATCGCCGCGTCGCCTTCCGTGCCGAATTTCTGCCGGACAAGGACGCGCTGGTCTGGGCCAGCGGCTCGGGCATGCGCGACGACGTCAAGCCGCCGGGATTTTTCGTCTTCACGCCCGCGCGATTGGCCAGCGGAGACGTGGTCGTGGTCAATCGCGGCTTTGTGCGCGATGCGAAGCCGACGGGCGTCAGCGCGCGGCCGGGAGCCACGCCCAGCACCGTCGAAGTGATCGGGGTGATGCGCTGGCCGGAGCCGAAACCCTGGTTCCTGACCGCGCCGTTTTCCAAGAAGGATCAGCTCTGGTTCGTACGCGATCACCGCGCCATGGCGGCCGAGCAGCAATGGGGCCCGGTGGCTCCGTTCTACGTCGAGCGGGAAACGCAAAATCCTCCCGACGGCCTGCCGGCGGCCGGCCCGTTCAAGCCCAACCTGTCCAACAATCATCTGCACTATGCGCTCACCTGGTTCGGGCTCGCCGCGGTGCTGGCGGTCGTCTTCACGCTCTGGCTGCGCAGCCGCCGGCGCGAGAGCGCGATCGGCGCCGGCAGATAATGTGAGGATCGAACGCGCATGGGGCTCGTGACTAACGATTCATCCTCCCCGCAGCCGCGGGCCTTCGCCGCGCTGCGCCGGCCCGGCTACGCCGCTTATCTCACCGGCACCATGCTCGCCATGATGGCGGATTCCATCGAGCATGTGATCAGCTATTGGATCATCTTCGAAAAATTCCACTCGCCGGCGCTCGGCGGCTATGCGGTGATCTCGCACTGGCTGCCGTTCCTGCTGTTTTCGATCTATTCCGGCGCGCTCGCCGATCGTTTCGATCCCCGCCGCATCATCCAGTTCGGGATGCTGCTGTTCATGCTGTGCTCGCTCGGCTGGGGCGTGCTGTTCCTTACCGACACGCTCGAAGTCTGGCACGCGGTCGTGCTGTTGAGCATCCACGGCATGGCCGGCGTGTTGTGGGGCCCGGCCTCGCAGATGCTGATCCACGACATTGTCAAACGCGAGCAATTGCACAGCGCGGTGCGGCTGATGGCGATGGCGCGGACGCTGGGACTCCTAGGCGGCCCGGCGATCGGCGGCCTCATGCTGTTGGCGTTCGGCCCGCCGCTCGGGATTTTGCTCAATGTGCTGATCTACCTGCCGCTGACGCTGTGGCTGTGGCGGGCGCCCTATGGCCCGCGCTTCCGGTCGGAGCCGCCGGTGATGCAGCCCGAGGTCCGCGGCCTCGCCAGCATCCTCGGGACGCTGCGCGATCTCGCCGGCAACCGCGTCGTGGTGTCGATGACGCTCTTGGCCGGCGCCTCATCCTTCTTCATCGGCCACGCCTATCAGGCGCAGATGCCGGAATTCGCCGCCGACCTCGGACACGACCACGCCGCGTTTCACTACAGCATGCTGCTGACCGCCAATGCCGCCGGCGCGCTCGCCGCCGGCGTGGTGCTGGAGAGCTTCGGCCTATTGCGGGCGCGGCCGATCACCGCGGTGGTGCTGGTCATCTTCTGGTGCCTGTGCATCGGTGGCTTCGCGCTCTCGGACATCTATGCGCTCTCGCTGGGGCTGTTGTTCGCCGCCGGCTTTTTGAACCTGGCCTACAGCGCCATGGCGCAGACGCTGGTGCAATTGCATGCGCCCGATCACCTGCGCGGGCGCGTCATCGGCCTCTACAACACGTCTTTCCACGGCATGCGGGCGTTTTCCGGTGTCACCGTCGGCATGGGCGGAAGTCTGATTGGCATTCACTGGTCGCTGGCGCTGAGCGCCGCCGTGCTGTTGCTGATCGCCTTTGGCCTGCTCGTCTATGAGTTGCGACCGCGGCTGCCGGCAGCGGCGGAGTGAATCCGCGCTTTTCCGCTCCCGGGAAATCGGGCAAGCTGGTGCTCGACAACCCCCGTCCGGTTGAACGAAAGCGGGTGGAGATAGGGAGCGCGCCGCATGTTTTCCAAGATCAATCACGTCGCCATCGTCAGCGAGAACTACGCCATGCTGGCGAAGTTCTATGAAGCCGTGTTCGGCATGAAGCATGCCGGCTACGGGCGCGCCGCGCGCGCGGTGACGGTGGGCGACGGCTATGTCGGGCTCAACATCAATCCGCGCCGCGCCGGGCGCACCGCCGGCCTCGATCATTTCGGCATCCAGGTGGCGGATGTCGAAACAGTCTATGACCGCATGCGCAAGAACTATCCGACGGTGAACTGGCTCAAGCGCCCGTCGAACCGGCCGTTCGCCGGCGTCACCACCCACGATCCGGACGGCAATGTGTTCGACATCTCGCAGAAGGACATGGCCAATCGCAGCGCGATCTATGTGGAGAACGACGGCAGGGCCAATCCCCGCCACATCAATCATGTGGCGATGCGCACCATGCGGCCCGACGACATGGCGGGATTTTATCGTGACGTGTTCGAACTGGCGCCCAGCAATATCGCCAAACGCCCTGGCGACAACAACCATTACCTGACCGATGGGCATATGACGCTGGTCATCATGCCGTGGGACATCACCGACTATGACGGCACCGGCATTTCCACCCGCGGCATGGACCATATCGGCTTCAAGGTGGAGAGCGTGGACGCGGTGAAGAACGACGTGGAGGAGATCGCCGCCAACAATCCGCTGCTGGCGCCGTCGCCGCTCGGCACCGGCAAGGAGGGCGCCGCGCGCGAGCGGCTCTGCCAGCGCAGCTGCTCCATGGGACAACACTGGATGTCCGACAGCGACGGCATCCTGATCGATATCGCGGCAGATTAGGGGGAAGGGATCATGTGTCGCTCGCTGCCTTCAGCACTCGCGGCGGCCGTCATCCTCGGTTTTGGATCGGTCGCTGCGGCGGCCGATCCGGTCGCCGAGTTCTACAAAGGCAAGCAGATCAACTGGATCCTGAGCGCCGGCGCCGGCGGCGGTTACGGCGCGTATGCCCACGCCTTCGCGCCGTTTTTCAGCCAGCACATTCCCGGTAAGCCCCATATCGTGGTGCAGAACATGCCGGGCGCCGGCGGCATCCGCGCCATGATCTATCTGTCGACGGTGGCGCCCAGGGACGGCACCACCATCGGCCTGGTGCATTCCAGCGTGCCGTTCGCGCCGCTCTACGGGATCAAGGGCGCCAATTTCGATCCGCGCCAGCTGAACTGGATCGGCAGCATCAACGCGGCTTCCGGCATCTGCGTGTCCTGGGCCGCATCCGGCATCACCAAGTGGCAGGACTTGTTCGACAAGGAATTCATCGTCGGCGGCTCGGGCGCCGGCTCGCAGATGGAAACCATGCCGGCGATGCTGAACAAGCTGTTCGGCACCAAGATCAAGATCATCTCCGGCTACAAGGGCGGCAACGACGTCTATCTGGCGATGGAGCGCGGCGAGGTGCACGGCCGCTGCGGCGGGCTCATTTCGTCGATCAAATCGACCCGGCCGGAATGGTTTCCGCAGCGCAAGGTCGCGGTGCCGATCCAGATCGCCCTGCAACGCCATCCGGAATTCCCCGACTCGCCGGCGATCGTCGAGTTCGTCAAGGACGAGCGCACGCGCCGCGTGCTGGAGCTGATCCTTTCGCCGTTCGAGATGGACCGCCCCATCCTCACCCCGCCCGGCGTTCCCGCCGAGCGGGTGGCGGCGCTGCGCAAGGCCTTCCACGCCACGATGAAGGATCCCGGCTTCATCGCCGAAGCCGCCAAGCAGAACATCGAGATCGCGGAACTGGAGGGCGAGAAAATCGCCCAGATTCTCAACCGCGCCTTCGCGATGCCGCCCGAGGTAATCCGCGCCGCCAACGAGGCGATGAACCTGGCCGGCGCGGTGGCCGAGTAGGGCGCAAAACGAGCCTCCCTGGCTCCCACCGGGGTACCGGCGGCGCGCAAAACCGACTTGCCGTCTTCCTTGTGCCCACCCTGGCTTCCGACTACTCTACGGGGACCGCTTTGCCCGTCAATCTGGCGGAAAATATAAAAGAATCAAAAGGTTAGGCAAGGACTGGCGGCGCGGCACAGGTCGCGTCCAGGCCCCGCCAATGGGTCGGATAGGATCGGACCGTGCGCTACGTTTCCACCCGCGGCGAAGCTCCGCCGCTCGGCTTTATTGACGTCACGCTCGCGGGCCTGGCCCGCGACGGCGGCCTCTATGTGCCGGAAACCTGGCCGCGGCTCGAGCCTGCGACCATCGCCGGTTTTGCCGGCCGGCCCTATGCCGAGGTGGCGGTCGAGGTAATGCGCCCGTTCGTCGGCGACGCCGTGCCCGAGCACGATCTCGCGCGCCTTTCGCGCGAGGCCTACGGCAATTTCCGCCACCCGGCGGTGGCGCCGCTGGTGCAATACGGCGTCAGCGACTTTCTGCTCGAACTGTTTCACGGCCCGACGCTGGCGTTCAAGGATCTGGCCATGCAGTTCCTTGGCCGGCTGATGGATCACGTGCTGGTGGCGCGGGGCGAGCGCACCACGGTCGTGGTCGCCACCTCCGGCGACACTGGCGGCGCGGCGGTCGAGGCGTTCCGCGGCCGCAGCCGCGCCGACCTGTTCGTGCTGTTTCCGCAAGGCCGCATCTCCGACGTGCAGCGGCGCATGATGACCACGACGGAGGACGACAACGTCCATGCCATCGCCGTCGAAGGCACCTTCGACGACTGCCAGGCCATCGTGAAGGGCATGTTCAATCACCATGCCTTCCGCGACCAGGTGCGGCTGTCCGGCGTCAACTCCATCAATTGGGCGCGCATCGTGGCGCAGGCGGTCTATTATTTCACCGCCGCGGTGGCGCTCGGCTCGCCACAGCGCAAGGTCGCCTTCACGGTGCCGACCGGCAATTTCGGCGATGTCTATGCCGGCTATGTGGCGCAGCGCATGGGACTGCCGATCGACCGGCTGGTGATCGCCACCAATGTCAACGACATCCTGACGCGAACGCTGGCGACCGGCACCTATGAGCTGCGCGACGTGATGCCGACCGCGTCGCCGTCCATGGACATCCAGATCGCGTCCAACTTCGAGCGCATGTTGTTCGACGCCGGCGGCCGCGACGGCAAGGTGGTGCGCGCGCTGATGGCTTCGCTCGCCCAGTCGCGGCGGTTTACGTTGCCGGTGCGCGCGCTCTCGGACATTCGCGGCATCTTCGCCGCCGACCGCGCCGACGAGGAGGAGACCGCCGCCACCATCCGCACCGTGCTGCGCGAGACCGGGCATTTCATCGATCCGCATACCGCCGTCGGCGTGGCGGTGGCGGAGAAGGAAACCCGCGATCCGTCGGTGCCGATGGTGGTGCTGGCCACCGCCCATGCCGCCAAGTTTCCCGATGCCGTCGAGGCCGCCTGCGGGTTGCGCCCGCCGCTGCCCGATTGGCTCGGCGATCTCTACGACCGTCCCGAGCGTGTCACCACGCTCCCGGTCGATCAGATGGCGGTCGAACGCCATATCTTGTCCGCTAGCCGCGCTGCGCGCGAAGGAGCTGCCGCATGAGTGTCGAAGTAACGCGTCTTCCCTCGGGTCTCGCCGTGGTCACCGAGACCATGCCGCATTTGCAGACCGCCTCGCTCGGCGTCTGGGTCGGCTCCGGCAGCCGCGACGAGCGCCCGGACGAGCACGGCATCTCGCATCTGCTCGAGCACATGGCGTTCAAGGGCACCGCGCGGCGCACCGCGCGCCAGATCGCCGAGGAGATCGAAGCCGTCGGCGGCGACCTCAACGCCGCGACCAGTGTCGAAACCACCGCCTATTATGCGCGCGTGCTGGCAGCCGACGTGCCATTGGCGCTCGACGTGCTGTCCGACATCCTGTCGGAGCCCGCTTTCGATCCCGAGGAATTGCAGCGCGAGCAGAACGTCATCGTGCAGGAGATCGGCGCCACCGAGGACGCCCCCGACGATCTCGTTTTCGACAAGCTGCAGCAGACGGCGTTTCCCGGCCAGCCGGTCGGCCGCTCGATTCTCGGCACCCCGGAAACCGTGCGCTCGCACGATCGCAAGCGGCTGTTCGCCTATCTCAGCCGCAATTACCGCGCCCCCGACATGGTGGTGGCGGCGACCGGCGCGGTCGATCATCGGCTGGTGGTCAACCAGGTCGAGCGGCTGTTCAGCAAGTTCTCAGGCCCCGCCGCACCGGTGCCGGAGCCGGCGCGCTTTATCGGCGGCTCGCATATCGAAAACCGCGAGCTCGAACAGGTGCACGTGGCGCTCGCCATGCCGGGCGTCGCCCAGCGCGACCCCAGCCTGTTCAGCATGCAGGTGTTCACCAATGTGCTGGGCGGCGGAATGTCGTCGCGCCTGTTCCAGGAAGTGCGCGAGATCCGCGGTCTCTGCTACGCGATCTATGCCTTCCATGCACCCTATTCGGACACCGGGATGTTCGGCCTCTATGCAGGCACCGATGCCGCCGACGTGCCGGAATTGATGCGGGTGGTGGTCGACCAGATCACCAATGCCGCCGACACCGTCACCGAAGCCGAGGTGGCGCGCGCCAAGGCGCAGATGAAGGCCGGACTGTTGATGGCGCTGGAAAGCTCCAGCACCCGCGCCGAACAGCTTGCGCGCCAGATGTTCGCCTGGGGCCGCCCGATCCCGCTCGACGAGCTGGTGGCGCGGATCGACGCGGTGACCGTGGATAGCGCACGCGCCGCCGGCCGGGCTCTGATCGCGCGGGGCCGCCCGGCGATCGCCGCGCTTGGCTCCGGCCCGGGCCTTGAAAGCGCTGCAACGATCGCGGAGACTCTTTATCAAAAGGCGGCGTGATGGGACTCCCGAATGATCGTCATCCTGAGGTGCGTGCCGGAGGCACGCCTCGAAGGATGACGTTACAAGCACCCTTCGAGGCTCGCGGAGCCTGTCATCGGGCCGGCCCAAGCGGGGCCGGACCCGTTGGCTCGCGCCTCAGGGTGACGACGCGCTCGATGGCGTGATTAACGATGGCTTTTTTTCGCAGCGTCAGCTTTTCCGAGCAGCTGCCGACGGTCGCAGGCGACGGTGTGGTGCTGCGGGCGCCGCAGATGGCCGACTATCCGAGCTGGGCAGCGCTGCGTGAATCCAGCCGCGACTTCCTCACGCCGTGGGAGCCGACCTGGCCGACCGACGATCTGACCCGCGCGTCCTTCCGCCGGCGCATCAAGCGCTATTTCGAGGATCAGCGCGGCGACATCGCCTATCCGTTTTTCATTTTCCGCAAAAGCGACCATGTCCTGGTCGGCGGCTTGACGCTCACCAATATCCGGCGCGGCTGCGCACAGGCCGCCAGCCTCGGTTACTGGATGGGGGAGCCCCATGCGCGGCAAGGCCACATGACCGCGGCGGTGAGCGCCATCCTGCCGTTTGCCTTCGCGACGCTGCGGCTGCATCGCATGGAGGCGGCCTGCATTCCCGCGAACACCGCCTCGATCCGACTGTTAGAGCGGACCGGCTTCAAACGGGAGGGGTTTGCCCGCGCGTATCTGTGCATCGACGGGGTCTGGCAGGATCACCTGCTGTTTGCCCGGCTGGCGGGCGACCCTTAAAGCATGATCCCGAAAAGTGGGAACCGGTTTTCGGAAAGGATCATGCTCGAATAGTTCTTAACCAAAGCAGGAACCGGCCTTGGGGACGCCACGGTTGGGCTGCTATAAGGCTGGCAGCGGGGGAGCTCGTCGTAAACCGAGTAGAGCCAATGCGGCCGGGGTATCGTCACCACCGATTGTGGAACAATGGTTGCGTCGCGGCGCTGATCGCGGCCGCCGCGGTGCTGGCCGGCTGCTCGTCCCCGTTCGGCGGCTCGCCCTCCGATTCCTCAGCCTCGGCGTCCAGCCGTTTTGCCGGCATGTTCTCCGGCTCGCCGGCCGCAGCCCCCGCCTCGACCGGCCCGAGGTTCGACGAGGAGGATTGCCCGGGCGTGGAGATCAGGCCCGGCGCTGCCACCCTCAACTTTGCGGCCAAGGCCAATGATCCCACGGCCAACGATCTGCGCTATCAGGTCGGCTTCGGCCCGCTGGCGCGGCAATGCGCGCTGCGCGGCACAACCTTGGCCATGCGGGTGGGCGTGCAAGGCCGGCTGATTGTCGGACCGGCGGGCGGGCCCGGCCAGGTCAGCGTGCCGCTGCGCTACGCCGTCATCCAGGAAGGACCGAGCCCGAAGACCATCACCACCAAGTTCAAGCGGATCTCGGTCACCGTGCCGCCGGGCGAAACCCACGTCGCCTTCACCGACATCGAGGAAGAGCTGAACTTCCCGCTGCCATCGCTCGGCGCCTTGCAGACCTATGTGCTGTATGTCGGCTTCGATGAATTGGGCGATCGGACCCAGCCGCGCCCGTCCGCCAAAAAAACGCCGGCGAAGTCGAGGCCAAAAGCGAAATAGCGGCGCACGCTCTAGATTCTGATCCGCTTCAATTGAATCGGATCAGGATCCGGCTCTTTTGCTTGAGCATGATCTTTTCCGAAACCCACTTTTCGGGATCATGCTCTACCAGCCGCGCAACGCGGCGACGGTGCTCTTGAGCTGACGCATATCCGCCACCAGCGTGCGCGCCCCCGCGGCTAGCAGCAGCTCACCGATATGCGCACCGGTATGGCTGCCGCCGACGAACCCGATCGGCGTCATCCCGGCCGCCGCCGCAGCGCTCACCCCCGCAGGCGAATCCTCCACCACGATGCAGTCCGAAGGCACGACCCGCATGCGCGCGGCGACATGCAGGAACAAATCGGGCGCCGGCTTGCCGTGCTGCACGTCGCTGGCGGAGAAGATGTTCGGTTCGAAGAAACGCGCCAGCCCGGTGGTTTCCAGGCCGGCCCTGATGCGGTCGATGGGGGACGATGACGCCACGCATTTCGGTCCGCGCAGCCAGCTCAGCGCATAAGCGGTGTGCGGCATGGCGCGCAGCTCGGCGCGGAAGCGCTTGAGGGTGGCCGCCGCCAGCGTCGCGCCGAAATTTTCCGGCAGTTTGCGCTGCGTCGCGGTCTCGATTGCGGCGAACATGTCGGCCGGGCGGCGCCCGAAAAAATACCGGGCGATGAGGTCGGGGGTGATGGGAATGCCGGCGCGCGTGAACTCTTCGGCTGCCGCGGCGGCGGCAATCGGTTCGCTGTCCACAAGGACGCCATTGCAATCAAAGATGATCACGCGTGGTCCCCCGGTGCCGCGGCGGCTTGCTGCCGATTGGTTTTTGGCGCTGTGCGGCGAATCACTTGTAGGGAGGATAGGCGTGTGCGGCGGTAACGAAAGACCACCGCAGCCGGCGGGCGCTTTTATGCACAGCTCCCTGATATCGCAGGGGAAAAGCGCGGGAAAGGGAATCCGCGGCGCGGCCAAAAATGGCAGCAAAATGGCCTAGTTAAGCTTCCGCTTCACGTCCTCGACGCCTTTGGCGATCAGGCTGTCGGCAACTTTACCCTTGGCGGAGTGGGTGAGGATCCTCTCGGCGGCGGCGACCGCGGCATCGGCGGCGGCGGCGCGGACATCGGCGAGCGCCTGGGCCTCGGCCTGGGCGATTTTGCTCTCTGCTGTCTTGGTGCGGCGGGTAACGAATTCTTCCAGCTTCGCCTTGGCGTCGAGCGCGAACCGCTCGGCCTCGGCCATGGCGGCGGCGAGGATCTCGGCCGCCTCACTCTCGGCATCCTGTTGCTTGCGCTTGTATTCTGCGAGCAGCGCCTGCGCCTCGTCCCTGAGGCGCCGCGCCTCGTCGAGCTCCGCCTTGATCAGCGCGCGGCGCTGGTCGAGCGCGTTGAGGATGAGCGTGTGCACCCGGAAATAGCCGAGCACGCCAAGGAAGATGACGAATGCGACGGCAACCCAGAATTCGGCTTCGAACATCTGTCCCTCAGCGCTTCAATACGTCGGCCACCGCGTCGGCGACCTCTTGGCTGTTCGGCGTCGTGCCGATCAGCCGTTCGACAATCGCCGCGGCCGCCTCCGCCGCGATGCTTCGAACATTGGTCATGGCCGCCGTCTTGGTGACGGCGATGGCCTTCTCCGCCTCGGCGATGCGTGCGCTGTTCTGCTCGTCGAGCACCTTGCGCCGCGCCTCCGCCGCAGCCGCCTGTTGCTGGCGGGCCTCATTGGCGAGCTCCTGGGCGCGCCGGCGGGCATCCGCCAGCGCCTTCTCATAGGCCGCGATGGCGGCATCCGACTCACCCTTGAGGCGCTCGGCTTGCGCGAGGTCGCCGGCGACGCGTTTCCGCCGCTCTTCGAAGATCTCGCCGATGCGGGGCAGGGCGAGTTTCGACATCAGCAGGTAAAGCGCGACGAAGCTGATCGCCAGCCACAGCAACTGGGAGGCGAAGGTGTGGCTGTCGAACGGCGGAAACCCGCGGCCGTGTTCGCCCGCGGGATTATGTTCGATCGCCGTGGTGGTTGCGCCTTTTTGAGCCATTGCGAGTTCCGCAGATCACACGGCGGCGCGGGGCCGCACGCATGGACCGCTTGGCGTCAGAGCGCGAACAGCAGCAGCAGCGCGATCAGCAGCGAGAAGATGCCGAGCGCCTCGGTCACGGCAAAGCCGAAGATCAGGTTGCCGAACTGGCCCTGCGCGGCCGACGGATTGCGTAGCGCGGCGGCAAGATAGTGACCGAAGATCGTGCCGACGCCGACGCCGGCGCCTCCCATGCCGATGCAGGCGATGCCGGCACCAATATATTTCGCGGCGGTCGGGTCCATCAGAAAGCTCCTTTCGAGGTTGAACGGTCGGGCGTCCTAGTGGCCCGGGTGGATCGCATCGTTGAGATAGATGCAGGTCAGGATGGTGAACACATAGGCTTGCAGGAAGGCCACCAGCAATTCCAGCGCGGTCAGTGCCACCGTCAGTCCGAGCGGCAGCACTGCGCCGAGCCAGCCGAGAAAGCCGAGCCCCCCCAGCATCGTCACGAAGCCGCCGAATACCTTCAGCGTGATATGGCCGGCGAGCATGTTGGCGAACAGCCGTACGCTGTGCGAGATCGGCCGCGACACGAACGACAGGATCTCGATGAAGGTCACCAGCGGCAGGATGTAGATCGGAATTCCGCTCGGCACGAACAGCCGGAAGAAGCGCAGCCCGTTCTTCCAGAAGCCGTAGACGATGACCGTCAGGAACACCAGAAGCGCCAGCGAAATCGTGATGATGATGTGGCTGGTGACGGTGAAGGCGTAAGGGATCATTCCGATCAGGTTCACCGCCAGGATGAACATGAACAGGGTGAACACCAGCGGGAAGAACTTCATTCCCTCGGTGCCGGCACTGCTGCGCAAGGTGTTGGCGACGAACTCGTAGGACAATTCGGCGAGCGCCTGCATGCGGCCGGGCACCAGCGCGCGCGAACGGGTGGCGCCGAGCATCAGCGCGGTGATCCCGACGAGCGCGATCAGCATGAACAGCGCGGAATTGGTCAGCGCGATCTCGAAGCCGCCGATCCGCCCGAGCGTGAGGAGGTTCTTGATCTCAAACTGGTGGATGGGATCCATGACGGGATCGTTCCTCGGTCGCTTTCATGCATGCGCCGCTGGTGCGGCGCCGCGTCATTTAGGTCTTACCCGGCGGGTCCATGGTATTTTTCGGAACCACGCCCGCCACCCGCATCACGTTCAGCACACCCGCTGCGAAGCCAAGCAGCAGAAATACAATCATTCCCCACGGCGAAATGCCGAGCCAGCGGTCGATCAGCCAACCGATCCCCGCGCCGGCCAATACGCCGGCCACCAGTTCGGTCGACAACCGAAAGCCGCGAGCGAGCGCCGACGGATCGCCGCTCGAACGGCTCACTGGATCAGGGTCGGAAGCACGGTCGGGATGACGTTGGCCGAGCCGTTCGCCGAGACGCTTGAACCTCGCTGCGAGCGCGGCCTCGTCGGTCGGTGGTCGATGGCGATCGCCTTGGTCGCGTGGGTCGGACATGGTTTCGACACCCGCGACAGTTCAGGCGAGATCGCGGCGCCCGCCGCCCCTCAAGGCCGCGCGGACCATACTGAGCGGGTCAAGTCGAGTCAAGAAACCGGCCATGCCAAGTAAGCCATTGACGCTGGATCATAATTCCGCCGAAAGCGGCGCGCAAAAGCAGCCCTCGACGGGCGTTGCCGCGCGCTCATAACGAACACCCGGCGGGCGCGGCGGATGCGGCATCGGTCCGGTTCTTTGGCTGCGGACGAGATGCTAATGTGGGACGCATTCGGCACGCCGACCGCGGCCCTGGGAAAGGAAACAAAAATGATCCGCAGCGTCCTGCTGGCCCTGATTGCCGCCTGGGTGCTAGCGCTGGCCCCGGCCGCATCGGCGCAAGGCGCGCCGCCGGAGAGCGAGGACGGCCGCTACAGCTTCCACCGTACCGACGACGGCTATTTGCGGCTGGACGTCCGTACCGGGCAGGTGGCGCTGTGCACCCGGCGATCGTTCGGCTGGGCCTGCCAGATGGTGCCCGACGAGCGCAATGCGCTCGAGGCGGAGATCGCACGCCTGCAAGGCGAAAACGCCACCCTGAAAAAGGAGCTGCTGGCGCGCAACATTCCATTGCCGGGCGCGGTCCGCTCCGACCCGCCAGGCGCCAAGCAGGATTCGCAGATTCAGCTGCCAAGCGAAGCGGAGATGAAAAAGGTCATGGACTTCATCGAGAAAGTCTGGCGGCGGATGGTCGAGATGATCGTGAATTTGCAGCGCGAGGTATTGAAGAAGACGTGACCCTCCGCCAGCGCAACGATCCGCACCGCGCCGAGGCCGTCGCGAACCGCCTCTCGGCAATCTCCGGCAGCGCGCCCGACCTGGTCGCCAGCGCGACGCTTGCGATCGAGACCGGCGGCCGCGGCTTTCGCGAATTCACCGAAGACGCCGCTCGTTTCCTTGCCGAAGCGCGCGCTAAGGACGGCGTGCTGCTGCTCTATATGCGGCACACCTCGGCCTCGCTCGTCATTCAGGAAAACGCCGACCCCGACGTGCAGACGGATCTCGAGACCGCGCTCGCGCGGCTGGCCCCCGACGATGCGGGCTGGGTGCACGATGTGGAGGGGCCGGACGACATGCCGGCGCACGTCAAGGCCATGCTCACCGGCGTGTCGCTGCATGTGCCGGTCGCCGGCGGCTCGCTGTTGCTCGGAACCTGGCAGGGGATCTATCTCGCCGAGCATCGGACGGCGCCGCACCGGCGCGAAATCATCCTGCAATTCATCGGCAGCCGGCGCTAGATTATTTCGGGGAAAACCGCTTCGCCGCCAGAGAGGCCTCAAGTCATTTATGCTCGGGCAAGATCGGCGGACATGGGTCGCATCGACCTTGCTCTCACGGCTCGCGAATCGGCCGCCGACAAAAACCGCGATGCGCCAGCAGGGGACGCGCACGCGTTCAAGATTTTTGCGCGCGCCATACCTTGGCACCGCCGCCGTCGAACCAGCGAGTCATTTACTACCTTCGGATACCGTCTGCATCGATCGGTATTGTGATTTCTTAACCGACGCGCAATTTCACGTACGTATGATAGCCGAGCGTGACAAATGTCGCGATCGGAAGGAGCGCGATCATGAGCGAGCAAACCGGTTCGATCCCAGAATTGTTCATCGTCGATGACGATGCCTTGGTGCGCGACGCGCTGTCGATCGTGTTCAGCCATGAAGGCTTTCAGGTCACGGGTTTTGCCGAGGGAGGTTCGTTTCTGGCGGCCGCCCGCTCGCACACGCCCTCGTGCGTTCTGCTCGATATCCAAATGCCCGGCCGCTCCGGTCTCGATGTACTCAAGGAGCTCGACGCCCGGCACTACGACGCGCCGGTCTTCATCATCTCCGCGCGCGGCGACATTCCCACGGCGGTCGAGGCGATCAGGCACGGTGCGTTCGATTTTATCGAGAAGCCGTTCGAACTTGAGACCGTGGCAACGCGGGTGCGCGCGGCCGTCGCAGCCTGGGGGCGCAGGCCAGCCAAGGGCGGCGCCGATCTGTGGTCGAGAAGGTTTCCCGGGCAGGAGCAATTGACGCCGCGCGAGCGCGAGGTGCTGGAACAGATCGCGGGCGGCGCGTCGAACAAGGAGGCCGGCTGGCTGCTCGGCATCAGTCCGCGCACCATCGAAGTGCATCGCGCCCGCATCATGGAAAAGATCGGCGCCAAGAACGCCGCCGATCTGGTGCGCATCGTGCTCAGCGAGGCCCGCGAGGTCAGACAACTCGCCGAGCTATGAAGGCGGGGCGATACAGGCCTGATTCGGGACACTAGCGTCATTTGACGCAGGCTCGCCAGCGCGGCATTGATCGCCGCCAGCGATGCCGCCTGTCTCCCAGCCCAAACGCCTGCTCGACATCGTCGAAACGCTGCTGATCGCGGC
>JBKKAF010000007.1:0-8600 GCA_046714775.1 Xanthobacteraceae bacterium
GCTCCTGGCCGCGGCCGGCTGCATCGCCCTGCTCGCCGGCTGCAATACGGCGCGCGAGGCGACCGGCAGCGTTCCGACCGACTATCGCCATCGCCACCCGATCGTGATCAAGGAAGGCGCCCGGACGGTCGAGCTGTTCATCGGCAACCGGCGCGGCGGCCTCACTGCCGCCCAGCGCGCCGACGTTCTCGCCTTCGCGCGTATTTGGCGCCGCGAGGCGACCGGCGGCATTCTCATCGATCTGCCGTCCGGCACCAGCAATCAGCAAGCCGCGACCAATGCGCTGGCCGAGGTTCGTTCGCTCTTATCGGCCGCCGGCGTTCCGCCCCAGGGCGTGGACGTGCGGCAATATCGGCCGGTTGATCCGGGCCGGCTTGCCACGCTCAAGCTGCATTATCCGAAAATGCAGGCGCAGGCCGGGCCTTGCGGCCTGTGGCCGCACGATCTCGGCCCGAGCCTGCAGCGCGAGAGTTGGGAGAACAGAGAATATTACAATCTCGGCTGCGCCCATCAGCACAATCTCGCAGCCATGGTCGACAATCCGGCCGATCTGGTGCAGCCGCGCGGCGAAGTACCCGCCTATAGCGGGCGGCGCACCACCGTTCTGGACAAGTACCGCAAGGGCGACGCGACTGCGGCCAGCAATCCCAACGCCAACGCTGGCAAGATCAGCGACGTCGGCCGATGATCACAGACGCTTTGCAAGTCGTACCCTCCGAGGCCGCCCGCGCCGAGACCGCCGGCGGCGCCGATCTTATCGCGCCGGCGCCGCGGGTGTCGGTGCAGGCTTTCTGCGAGACCGTCGAGACCGCCGCCGCAGTGCAGGCGGCCGGCGATGACCGTCGTTTGGGGAAAGCCCATCTCAAGATCCAGATGGGCGGCATCACTGCCGCGGTCGAGGCCTATAAAAGCTCGCCCACCCCCAACGTCATCATCATCGAATCGGAAAGCCGCGGCGACGACGTGCTTGCCGGGCTCGATGCCCTGGCGGAGGTCTGCGACGCCGCCACCCGGGTGATCGTGATCGGACGGATGAACGATGTCGTGCTCTATCGCGAGCTGACGCGCCGCGGCGTGAGCGAATATCTGATCGGGCCGGTTGGCACGATCGACGTGCTGCGCGCGATCTGCGGGCTGTTTTCGGCACCGGACGCCAAGCCGCTCGGCCGCATCATCGCGGTGGTCGGCGCCAAGGGCGGCGTCGGCGCCTCGACCATCGCCCACAATCTGGCTTGGGCGGTGGCCAGCGATATCCAGCTCGATACCGTCGTCTCCGATCTCGATCTCGGTTTTGGCACCGCCGGCCTCGACTACAACCAGGATCCGCCGCAAGGCATCGCCGACGCCGTGTTCTCGCCCGATCGGATCGATACCGGCTTCATCGACCGGCTGTTATCGAAATGCACCGATCACCTGAGCCTGCTGGCGGCGCCCGCCACGCTGGATCGGGTCTACGATTTCTCGCCCGAAGCCTTCGATACCATTTTGGATTCGCTGCGTGCGACGGTGCCGTGCATCGTGCTCGACGTGCCGCATCAATGGACCGGCTGGACCAAGCGCACCTTGCTCGGCGCCGATGACATCCTGGTTGTCGCGGGTCCCGATCTCGCCAATCTGCGCAATGCCAAAAACCTGCTCGACCTGCTGCGCACGACACGTCCCAACGACAAGCGTCCGTTCTATTGCCTCAATCAGGTGGGCGTACCGAAGCGGCCGGAGATCAAGCCGAGCGACTTCGCCAAGGGGTTGGAGGACGAGCCGCTCGCGGTGATTCCCTTTGATCCGCAGATTTTCGGCACCGCCGCCAACAACGGCCAGATGATTGCCGAACTGTCTTCGAGCCACCGGACCGCCGCAACCTTCCGCCAGTTGGCACAAATCCTGACCGGCCGCGCGGAGATGAAAAAGACAAAATCAGGTCTGCTGCCGCCGTTTATCGGAAAGCTGCTGCAGAGACAGGCCTGAGCCGGTTGGAGATCAGTGTAAGTGTTCGGAAAGCGTAGCAATTCCGCGGTCGTCGAGAACCGTGTTCCGCCGGCCGCGCTGCCCCCGGGGCCGCAGGCTGCGTCGATGCCGCAAGCGGCACAGCAGGCCTCGCCCTTGCATGCAGGCTCGCGGGATACCGCCCAGCCGGACGCCATGGAAGGCGGCCGCGCGCCAATCCCCTCCATGGGCCTCGGCGCTCCGCTCACCGCGGCGCCGACACCGGGCCGGCGCAGCAGCATGCCGAACGAGCCGTCGCCGCCGCTGGCGCCGAGCGCCACCGACTCGCGCCATTCGGAAGCCTATTACGAGGTCAAAGGCACGATCTTCGGTGCCCTGATCGAGGCCCTCGACCTTGCACAGCTGGCCAAGCTCGACGCCGAGTCCGCGCGCGAGGAAATTCGCGACATCGTCAACGAGATCGTCGCCATCAAAAACGTGGTGATGTCGATTTCGGAGCAGGAGGAACTGCTCGACGACATCTGCAACGACGTGCTCGGCTATGGACCGCTCGAGCCGCTGCTGGCGCGCGACGACATCGCCGATATCATGGTGAACGGCTCCGGCACGACCTACATCGAGGTGAGGGGAAAGATTCAGAAGACGGGGATCCGCTTTCGCGACAACCAGCAGCTTCTGAACATCTGCCAGCGCATCGTCAGCCAGATCGGCCGGCGCGTCGATGAATCCTCGCCGATCTGCGACGCGCGCCTGCCGGACGGTTCGCGCGTCAACGTCATCGTGCCGCCGCTGTCGATCGACGGCCCGGCGCTCACCATCCGCAAGTTCAAGAAGGACAAGCTGACGCTCGAGCAGCTGGTTCGCTACGGCACGATCACGCACGAGGGCGCCGAGATTCTGAAGGTCATCGGCCGCTCGCGGGTCAATACCATCGTGTCCGGCGGCACCGGCTCGGGCAAGACCACGCTGCTGAACTGCCTGACCCAATTCATCGACGACGACGAACGCATCATCACCTGCGAAGACGCGGCCGAGCTGCAGCTGCAGCAGCCGCATGTGGTCCGCCTGGAAACCCGGCCGCCCAACCTGGAGGGCGAGGGCCAGGTCACCATGCGCGATCTCGTACGCAACTGCCTGCGCATGCGGCCGGAACGCATCATCGTCGGCGAGGTGCGCGGACCCGAGGCGTTCGATCTGCTGCAGGCCATGAACACCGGCCACGACGGCTCGATGGGCACGCTGCACGCCAACAATCCGCGTGAAGGCCTGTCGCGCCTGGAATCGATGATCACCATGGGCGGCTTCTCGCTACCCTCGCGCACCATTCGCGAGATGGTCTGCGGATCGGTCGACGTGGTCGTGCAGGTCGCCCGCCTGCGCGACGGCTCGCGCAAGATCACCCACATCACCGAGGTTCTGGGGATGGAGGGCGACGTCGTCGTCACCCAGGATCTGTTCGTCTACGACCTCATGGGCGAAGACGCCAACGGTAACCTGGTCGGGCGCCACCGCTCTACCGGCATCGGCCGGCCGCGTTTCTGGGACCGGGCGCGCTATTACGGCGAGGAGCAGCGGCTTGCCGCCGCCCTCGACGCTGCAGAGGCCGTCAGCGAACTCGGCAAAAGCTGATGACGGGCAACGCCATGCAGACGATCGCGCTTTTCTTTCTGGTGGTCGTCGCGATCGGCGGCATCGCATGGGTATTCATCTATCCGAGCCTGTCCGGCGAACGAAAGGCTGAGAAGCGCCAGGAGACGGTAATCCGCACGGGAACGGCCGTGCGCGCCAGTGGCATTCGCGGCGCGCCGAAATCGCGCCGCGAGCAGGTCGAGGGCACGCT
The DNA here is from genome assembly GCA_046714775.1 of Xanthobacteraceae bacterium. Lineage (GTDB taxonomy): Bacteria > Pseudomonadota > Alphaproteobacteria > Rhizobiales > Xanthobacteraceae > VAZQ01. The sequence goes on from JBKKAF010000007.1 coordinate 3,785, forward strand.
CAAGGAGATCGAGAAGCGGCAATCAAAATCTGTTCCGCTGTCGGTGCGGATCGCACAAGCCGGCCTGACCTGGTCGACGCGGCGTTTCGTCATCACCGGCGCCTTGATGGGCGTGACGGCGTTTTTTGTGTTTCTGATGATCGACGCCGGACTGCTTGCGGCCTTGGGGGTCGGATTCGCCGCCGCCTTCGGCCTGCCGTTCTGGATTCTCCGCTATCTCAAGAAGCGCCGCGAAACGAAATTCCTCGAAGCGTTTCCGGACGCGGTCGACGTCATCGTGCGCGGCATCAAGGCCGGCCTGCCGCTTTTGGACAGCATGAAGATCATCACCACCGATTCGCCCGATCCGCTGAAGAGCGAGTTTCGCTCGATCGTCGAGACCCAGGCGGTCGGCATTCCGCTCGGCGACGCCTGCACAAAACTGTACGAGCGCATTCCGCTGCCGGAGGCGAATTTTTTCGGCATCGTGATTTCGGTCCAGCAAAAGGCCGGCGGCAACCTGTCGGAAGCGCTGGGCAACCTTTCGCGCGTGCTGCGCGACCGCAAGAAGATGAAGGCGAAGATCCAGGCGATGTCGATGGAGGCCAAGGCCTCCGGCGCCATTATCGCCGCCCTGCCGATCGTCGTGATGATCCTCGTCTACCTCAGCAGCCCCGACTACATCTCGCTGCTGTGGACCGACCCCCGGGGCCGCATGATGCTGGCCGCGTCCGCCGTCTGGATGACGATGGGCGTTCTCGTCATGCGCAAGATGATCAATTTCGACTTCTGAGACCGCCATCATGTTCGAGTTTTTGATCGACAAGCTGCATGACACGCGAAGCCTCGCGATGTTCTTTGCCGCCGTCGCGGCGGTGGCGACAGTGCTCACCTTGGCGATGCCGCTATTGGTGACCAACACACTGGGCAAGCGCATGAAGTCGGTGGCGATCGAGCGCGAGAAGATGCGCCAGCGCGAGCGCGAACGTCTCGCCCGCGGCGAGAAGATCAGCCTGCGGCGCTCGCCCAAACATTACATGCAGACCATCGTCGAGCAGTTCAACTTGAAGAAGTGGGTCGGCCAGGAGGAAGCGCGCGCGCTGCTAGTGCAGGCGGGCTATCGCGGCCAGGCGCCCTATGTCGGCTATCTGTTCTTCAGGTTGGTGACGCCGGTGGCGATGCTGATCATATCGGCGTTCTATGTGTTTCTGATCTTCAAGATCAATCAGCCGACGATCGCCAAAATTGGGATGTGCATTGCGGCCACCTATCTCGGCATGCAACTGCCCAAGCTGTTCCTGAAAAACAAGATTACCCGGCGCCAGCTGTCGATCAGGCGGGCTTTCCCCGACGCGCTCGATCTGCTGCTGATCTGCGTGGAGTCGGGCATGTCGATCGAAGCCGGCTTCAAGAAGGTCGCCAACGAGATCGGCTCGCAGTCGATCGCGCTGGCCGAAGAGCTGACGCTGACCACGGCCGAACTGTCCTATCTGCAGGACCGCCGGAACGCCTATGAAAACCTGGCCAAGCGCACCAATCTCGACGGCGTCAAGTCGGTTTGTATCGCCCTGCAACAGGCCGAGCGCTATGGAACGCCCATGGCGCAAACGCTGCGCGTGATGGCGCAGGAAAACCGCGACATGCGCATGTCGGAAGCGGAGAAGAAGGCGGCCGGCCTGCCGCCCAAGCTCACCGTGCCGATGATCCTGTTCTTCCTGCCGGTGCTGTTCGTCGTCATCCTGGGTCCGGCTGCGATCCGGGTGATGCAGATGAACGCGGCGAACTGATCCGGCAAGACGGCGGCGTGTGGCATCGAGCCGTGGCAACTGCCGCCTTGCTATGCTGGCGCGGCAGGTTTGTTAGCGCCGCGCCAGTGCGACAGAAGCTCAGACCGCTCTACGAGTAGTGCCGCCGCGAGTCCCGCCACGATCGCCCAGAATGCAGAGGTGATGCCCACGATCGAGAACGGCGTCGCGGCTACACCAAACGCGACCAGCGCCGCAAAGCGCAGAGAGCCGCCGAAGGCTTTCTCGAAAGCATCCTGCAACGCCGATAGCACCGCAAGCCCTGCCAGCGCCAACACATACGAGCTTGGCAACACACCAATCAGGGACATGGCCGGGGTGGCCGCGATCGCAAGCAAAATGGTGAGGCTGGCTGCGACAAGATTGGCCCAATAGCGACCGGGATGCGGGCCGGCATCGGGCGCGGCGAAGATCGCGACGCCCGTTCTCGCAACAATGGCGGGATGCCCCCCAAACAATGCATTAACGACCGAATTGATGCCCACGACGACGGTCGTGACATTGATCGGAACGCGATAGCCCTGTGCCATCAAAAACCCGATGCCCTGCACATTGCCTAGGCCCATCGCCAGGATCAGCATCGGCAGCGTGATCGCGATGAAGGCCGGCACCGAAAAGACGATTTCGGGCACGCTGATTGTCGGCAAATCCCATTGGACCGGGACGCTTGCGAACGTCCCGGTACAATAGACCATGATGCCGCCCACGATCATGGCGAGGCCGAGCGGCGGGATTTTGGGGTTTTTGATCGCGCGACCCAAGAGAAAGGCCGCCACCGTCATTCCAGCGACGACCACATCAGACACCGTCGCGCTCACCATCCGCGTCATGTAGTCCAGGATGCTGCCGGCAAACATGCCCATCACGATCGGCAGCGGCAGCCAAGCCATGATGCGCGCGCCGACGCCTATCAAGCCGAGAGCGACGATGAGAAGGCCGGCAATGAGATTTGCACCGATCATCTCCGCAAGGCTGTATTTTCCAGCCAGCGTTCCCAGGTAGACCAGTCCGGGAATGGTCCAAGTAATTGGAAGCGGCTGTCGATAGCGCAGACTCAAGCCAATCGAGGCGATTGCGCCGCTGAACCAGACAATGAACATCCAACTGGAGGACTGCGCTGTCGTAAGACCCAACTGGCCGGACACCGCGATATGCAGCGGGACTGTCCCAACGGCATACCAGACAAACCCCGTGATCCCGGCCCAAAAGGCGGCCATGTTGAAGTCGCGTAGATACGACATTGACCATGCCTGCTCGGTCAGGACGTCGGGAAAAATTGGGCGTGTTCATATTAGCCCAAATCCGGGCGACCAGCCTCTGGGCAGGCTGATGATGAACGCGGCGAGCTGATCCAGCCGATGCCAAGAGGTATCAACTTCAAGCGGGCTTAGCCGCGGTTGGCCCGCTGCGGCACTTGTAATGCCGGCCGCTGTGCCCCGCCGCGTTGCGCCAGCATCTGCCGCAGATAGGCGACATTGGCGGCCGCCTCATCGGGCGGCAGATCGGCGCGCGCAATCGATTCTGCTTCGGGGAAACGGCCCTGCAGGCCGACGACCAATGCCAGATTCTGCCGCACGCGCGGATCGGCAGGCCGTCCCGGCGCTGCGGCACGCCGCAGAGTCACTTCGGCGCGCGCAAGATCGCCACCGAGCGCATAGGACAGCCCGAGATTGGAGAGCACCGACGGTTCCTCCGGCACCATGCGCAACGCAGTAGCGTAATAGCGTTGCGCGTCCTGATGCCGGCCCATCTGATCGAGCACCGCGCCCTGCGCCGACAGGATGCGCCAGTCGGGCCGGTCGGGGGTGTGCGCGCTGTTGAGCACTTCAAGCGCCTGCTGCGAATTGCCGATGTCGGCAAGCGCACGGCCATAGGCGCCCAGCACCTCCATGTTTTTCGGATTCTGGATCGAGGCCTGTTCCAGCACCGCCACCGCCTGGGCGCGCTGTCCGAGTCCGCGCAACGCCTGCGCATAGGCGATCGCCGCGGCCGGGTCGGCCGGATTGGCGCGATAGCGTTGCCCCCAGGCGTCGGCCGCGGCCCGCGCGTCGCCGTCGCTTTGCGGCGCGGCAACGCCGATCGAGCCGGTGGTATCGGTGGAGCGGGTGCTCTTGCAGCCGGCGACGGAGATGCCGAGCACGGCGGCAAACGCCGCGGTCGCGAGAACGCGCCGCCCGGATCTGGCCTCGTTCGAACGCGGAATCACCGGTTTGCGCCGCCTTTTGACCGTCGCCCCTGCGGCAGCAATAAAACGTTAACCCTAAAGAGTGGTTAACCGGGCCCGCGGGCGCCGTTGCGAGCTCGCCTTCACCACTGCCGGGCGGCGTGCTAGCTGAGGCCATCCGATGGGGAATCCCGCAATGCATCCGGTGTTTTTGGCGCGCGGCGAGACGGCGGCAACCGTCCCGGTGACCTTTGTCACGTCCGCCACCTGGACGGAATTTCGCGAGCGCCTCGACAGCCGCCAGCGCGCCTTTGCCGAGGCGGCCGGCTTCGAGCCGAAGGCCGGGCGGCACTTGCTGCTGCCGGGGCCGGAGGGCGAACTCGCTGGGGCGCTGTTCGCCCTCGAACCCGCCGACGAATCGCACAAGGACCCGTTCACGCCGGGCGCGCTGCCCGGTGTACTGCCGGCTGGAACTTATCGTTTTGCCAACGCGCCGCATGACACGCGGCTCGCAACGCTGGCTTTTGCGCTCGGCTGTTATCGCTTCAGCCGCTACCGCAAGCCGGACCCAAAGAACGTGCGCCTCGCGCTGCCCGAAGGCGTCGACGGCGAAGACATCACCCGCATTGTCGAAGGCGTGTGGCTGGCGCGCGATCTGATCAACACCCCGGCCAATGACATGGGCCCGCCCGACCTCGAATATGCCGCGCGCGCGTTGGCCACCCGCCATGGCGCCAGCGTCAACGCGATCGTCGGCGAGGATCTGCTGCAAGAGAATTTTCCGCTCATCCATGCGGTCGGGCCCCCCCCCGCCCCCCCGCCGCCGCGGAAAGATATAGTTTTGGGCGCGCCCAACCCAACCAAGGTG
>JBKKAF010000008.1:0-4840 GCA_046714775.1 Xanthobacteraceae bacterium
GGCGAGGCCCTGGCCCATATCCATCTTGCCGTAGAAGGCGGACACCCCGCCGTCCGCGGTAATGGCGATGTAGGTGGAAAGCTGGTCCGGCACGAGCGCGGGCTTGCCGCCTTGCGCCAGCGCGGAATTGATGGCGAGCATGGCATCGAGACCGATCGGCATGCCGACCGAGATCACAACGGCTCCGCCGGCCTTCAGCAGCGAGCGGCGGGAGAATGCATCGCGCTTGTCCATCCGGGTCATGGCGGCCTCCCTCAACCCATCATCTCGGCTGCGCGCTTGACCGCGCGCATGATGCTGACATGCGTGCCGCAGCGGCACTTGAGCCCGGTCAGCGCGTCCTTGATCTCCGCGTCGGTCGGCTTCTTCTTGCGCGCCAACAGCTCGGCTGCCGTCATGATCCAGCCGTTGATGCAATAGCCGCACTGAAACACTTCTTCCTCGATGTATGCCGTCTGCAGAGGATGCGGCTTGTCCGGCGTGCCGAGACCGGCGAGCGTGACCACCTTCCCGCTGCCCACCGCCGACACAGGTGTCACGCAAGAGCGCACCGGCTGGCCGTTGAGATGCACGGTGCAGGCGCCGCATTGCGCCAGCCCGCAGCCGAATTGCGGATTGTTGAGGCCGAGATCGCCACGCAGCGCATAGAGCAGCGGCATGTCGGGATCGGCATCGATCGTATGGACCTTGCCGTTCACATCGAGGGACATTTTGGCCATGAGGTGCTCTCTCCGGTCAAGCCGAGCGGGAAGCGGATCGACATACAGGCGCAACGATAGCGCGCCGATTGCGACCGTTGCAAGTCCAGGAAATGCTAGTCCAAAATCGCGGAGTTTGGAACTGCTGCGCGGCGGCCGGCCGCCCGGTTTGACGCTACTTGCCGGCCATCCATTGCTCCGCGAAGCGGACGATATCCGGCGGCGTCGACACGATCTTTTCGACCAGTTCCTGGATCGTCTCGCCGCGGACGGCTTTGACCTCGGTGTCCTTGACCCGGGCATCGGCCAGGAACTGCGGGTCCCGCATGGTGGCGTCAAAGGCGCGGCGGATCGCCTGCACCCGCTCGCGCGGCACATCCGGCGGCAGGACGTAGGATTTTCCGATCGGGATATCGGAACTCACGAAACTGAACACGGCGCGCTCGGTATCGTTGCGGCCGAGATCAACCAGGGTCGGCACGTCTGGCAGATCGGGTTCGCGCTCAAGCCCGACCTGCACCAGGATATTGATGGTGCCGTCCTTCAGCCAATGGGCGCGTTTGCCCTTGAGGTCGGCCCAGGTATAGGTGCCGCGCCCATCCACCTCGCCGCGCTCGATCGCCATGTCCACCAACTGGCCGCCGGCATAGCCGACCACCAGCCTGAACCGGGTGCCGAGCGTGTTGTTCAGCAAGAGCGGATGGGTGCTCATGGTGCCGCCCGCGCCGATCGAGCCCATGGTGACCTCGCGCCGCGTGGCATCGTCGATGGTCTTCACCCCCGTTCGCGCCGCCACCACCACCAGGCTGTTGGAATGGGTGAGGCTGCCGATCCAGCGGAATTCCGCCGATTTGTAGCTGGTATTGGCGACGCGGGTGACTTCATAGGCCGGCATGCCCTTGTTGAAAGTGGCGATCACGGTGCCGTCGCGCGGCGCCATCGCATACGTGAAATTCGCCGACTTGATGCCGGAGGCGCCCGGCATGTTCTGCACGACGATCGCCGGATTGCCCGGAATGTAACGCGACAGATGCCTGCTGAGCAGCCGCGCGGTGGCGTCGTATTCGCCGCTGGCGTCCGAGCCGACGATTAGCTTGATGCTCTTGCCGCGATAGAACTCCTCGACCGACTGCGCTGCGGCGCCGGCCGGCAGGATGGCGCAGAGCAAGGTCAGCGCCGGCAACGAGAGTGGCAATCCGCCTGGATCGCGCATGGCATCGGCTCGCGGGGTCAGAAATCCATTTCCAGAATATACAGCCCGCCGGTGAAACGATCGACGGTGTAGACCACTTCGCGCTCGTCGACAAAGACGTCGTTGAGCTGGATCGAGCCGGCCGGCGAGCCCGGCGGACCGGGCGGCACGAAGGCCCCGACTCCCTTCGGCTGATAAGGATTGGAAATATCGTAGGCGCGCAAGCCCCCGTTGAAGAAGGTGCCGAGCACGATCTGATCGGAATGCCATGCCGTCGGCCGCGGCACGTTCTCGTGGATATTGTGGGCGCCGAAGCGGCCGCCGCGCGAACGGAAAGACTCGACGCTCGGCAGCGGGCAGGTCGCGATCGGGATCGGATTGCTCTCCTCGCGCGCGTCGAGGATCCAGATCAGCTTCGGCCAGTCCGCCGCCTTGTCGACGGTGGATTCGTCGGTGACCACCAAGAGATTACGCTCGAACAACGGCATCACCGTATGGGTGAAGCCGGTATAGGGCGGGGAATTGTCCCAGCGGCAGATCGGCTTCGGCCGCGCCTTGTCGGAAATGTCGAGGATGATCAGGCCGGCATCGATATAGCCGAGATAGCAACGGTCCGGCCGTTGCGGATAGACGTTGGTATTGTGGGCGCGGTTGCCGCGGTCGAGCGTGTGGCGGGCGGGCGGCGGCGCGCTGTCGCCCTGTTGCGTGCCCGGCAGCCACCAGCGGCCGACCTCGACCGGTTTGGACGGATTGCGCACGTCGAACGACCGGTAGAACTGGTCGTCGCTTGGATGCGTCGGCTTGGAATCCGGCGCGCCGGCGCTGAGATGGATATATTCGCCGTCGCAGAACCACAATTGATGCACGCCGCGCGACTGCGGCCCGGAACAGTCGACAAAGGCGATCGACGCGGGTTTCTCCGGCACCGAAATGTCGAACAGCTCGAAGCCGGCGGGTTGCAGGCCGGGCCGCTGCGTCTGATAGGCGACCGCCATGATATTGCCGACGGTCTCCAGCGAATTCGAGCGCATGTGTTTCTGCGGCAGGTCGGTCTGCACCACCACCGCGGGCCGGCGCGGATCGGAGACATCGACGGCGGTGAAATTCTTCGGCGCGCTCTCGTGTGCCAGCCAGAGGATGCGGCGGCCATCGGGCGCGATCTGGATCGACATGCCTTCACCGAGACCGCCAAAGCCGTCGAGCGCGTGGTGGCCGATGAGCGTGAAATTCCGCGTGTCGCTTGCGGCCGCTGTCTGGCCCGGCGGATGGTTCTCGGTGATCGACATGTCTGCTCCGGCCCGCCTTCAACGTGAGGAAACCAGTGACACCAAGCCCTCTTGAACCCCTCTTGGAGCCGACCGGGAAGCCGACTATGACAGCGATCAATGTCCCGCCGCACCGGGGGTAGCACGCTGCCGCCGCCTGCATCCGAACCAATGATCATGCCGTTTAGCCTCCCCGCACAAGCCCTTTTCCCCGCGCCATCGGGCGCCGGCCACGCGCGGGAATGGCGGGATGGCTGAGCCTGCAACCGAGCAAGAGGAATCGGTCTGGTTTCTCTGGGGCCGCATCATCGGCACCATCGCGGCCGGTTTTGCCGGCGGCTGGGTGGCGCGCTCCCTCGGGGTGCCGCTGCCCTGGCTGCTCGGGCCCCTGTTCATCACCGCCGCGCTCGGGCTTATGGGGGTGCCGATCCGGGCCTTTCGCCGCGGGCGCAATTTCGGTCAGGTTGTGGTCGGCGCTTCCACCGGGCTGCAATTCAGCCAAGCGATCCTGCTGCAATTGGTCCTGATCAGCCCGCTGATCGTCGTGGCCACCGCGCTCTCAACGCTGATCGGCGCCGTCGGCGCGTTGATGCTGATGCGCCTGACCAATCTCGACCGCACCACGGCGTTTTTCGCCACCACCTCGGGCGGCGTGGTCGAGATGGCCAACATCGCCGCCAAATACGGCGCGCAGCTCGAGCCGATCGCGGTGGTCCACACCATGCGGGTGGCGTTCATCGTCACGGTGGCGCCGCTTCTGGTGATTCATTTCTCCGACGGCGGCAGCGCCCCCGCCGCGGCGGCTGTGGCCATTGTTCCCTGGCTGCCATTTCTTGGATTGATCGCGGTCGCCTCCGTCATCGGCTATCTCCTGGCGCGCCGGGAAATTCCCAATGCGTGGTTTCTTTCCGCCATGGTGATCGGCGCTTGTGTCGCCATGTTCGGATTCGCCGAGGGCCGCGCGCCCGATCTGCTGCTGGTGATCGCGCAGGTGCTGATGGGCACCTCGCTCGGCGCCCAGTTCCGCCGCGAATTCCTGGGCAGGCTGGCGCCGATCATGGCGGCCGGGACGGTCGTGGTGGCCTTCACCACCAGCGCAAACGCTGCGATCGGCGTCGGGCTCGCCTATCTGCTCGGGCTGCCGGTCGCCACCATGGTGCTGGCGATGGCGCCGGGCGGCATGGCGGAAATGGTGGTCACCGCCAAGCTTATCGGCGCCGACACCATGCTGGTCACCGGCTTCCAGCTTTTGCGCATCATCCTGGTGCTGGCCTGGTGCGACCCGGCCTACAAGCTGTTCGAACGCTTCGCGGGCAAACGCGCGTAAGCGCGCCGTGTTATCAAGTGCCCCTGAGCCGGCCGTGATATAGAGCGGCACCTGGAACGGAGTTGTCGCGATGGCGAAGAATACGCAGAAAATCGGCTGGGTCGGCATGGGCCGCATGGGTTACCCGATGGCCGAGCGTCTGCTCGAAGCCGGCTACGACGTCTCGATCTGGAACAGGTCGCGCGCCAAGGCCGAGCCGCTCGCCAAGAAGGGCGGCAAGATCGTCGACAAGCTGTCCGATCTCGCCGGCATGGACGTGGTGTTCTCCATCGTCTCCACCGGCAAGGATGTCGAGGAGGTCTATCTCGGCAAGGACGGCGTCCTCTCCGGGCGCAGTGGCGGCAAGACGCCGGGCATC
>JBKKAF010000009.1:0-9909 GCA_046714775.1 Xanthobacteraceae bacterium
GGAGCGCAGCAAACGGCTGCACATCATCGGCGTCAGCGTGAGCGAGACGACCGCCGATGTCACAACCGCAATGGTGAGCGTGAGCGCGAATTCGCGGAACATGCGGCCCACCAAGCCGGTCATGAACAGAATCGGGATGAACACCGCAATCAATGAAACGGTCAGCGAAATCACCGTGAAGCCGATTTCGCGCGCGCCCTTCAAGGCCGCTTCGAACGGATCCTCACCCTCCTCCATGTGGCGCACGATGTTCTCGATCATCACGATGGCGTCGTCGACCACAAAGCCGGTGCCGATGGTGAGCGCCATCAGTGACAGATTGTCGAGCGAGAAGCCGCAGAACCACATAATGCCGAAGGTCGCGACCAGCGACAGCGGCAGCGCGACGCCGGCAATAATGGTGGCGCGCACGGTGCGCAGGAAAATCAGCACGACGAGAATGACCAGCGCGATGCTCAGCACCAGCGTGAACTGCACGTCGCGGATCGAAGCGCGAATGGTGGTGGTGGCGTCGTGCACCACCGTCAGCGTGGCGCCGGCAGGGAATGCACGCTGCAATCGTGGCAGTTCGCGCTGGATGCCACGCACGGTGTCGATGACGTTGGCGCCGGGCTGGCGCTGCACGTCGACCACGATGGCGGGGTTGCCATTGTGCCAGCCGGCGACCTTGCTGTTTTCCAATCCGTCGACCAGTTCAGCGACGTCCTTCAGCAGCACCGGGTTGCCGGTCCGGTAGGCCACCACGATATTGCGATAGGCCTCCGCAGTGCTCATCTGGTCGTTGGACGAGATGGTGTAGGATTGATGGGCGCCGTCGAGCGAGCCGCGCGGCCCAGCGACATTGGCCGCCACGATCACCTGGCGCACGTCTTCGAGGCTAATGCCGTAATTAGCCAGCCGCGCGAGATCGACCTGGATGCGGATGGCGGGCCGGATGCCGCCCTGCACGGTGACCTTGCCGACGCCGGCCACTTCGCTCAATCGCTGGATCAGCAAAGTGTCGGACAGATCGCTGAGCTGGCGCAGCGAGATGGTGGATGACGTGAGCGCGAGCGTGATGATCGGTGCGTCCGCCGGGTTCACCTTGGAGTAGATCGGCGGATAGGGCAGGTTGCGCGGCAGCGCCGATCCGGCCGCGTTGATGGCCGCCTGCACGTCCTGCGCGGCGGCGTCGATCTCGCGATTGAGCTCGAATTGCAAGGTGATCTGGCTGATCCCGAACGAGCTCGACGAGGTCATCACCGAGAGCGACGGGATCTGGCCGAATTGCCGCTCCAGCGGCGCCGTCACCAGGGCGGCCGTGGTGTCGGGACTGGCGCCGGGAAGCTGGGTGGTGACCTGGATGGTCGGGAAATCGACCTGCGGCAGGGAGGAGACCGGCAGCCAGAGATAGCCGAGCACGCCTCCGAGCATGACCGCGACACCGAGCAGCGAGGTTGCGATCGGCCGGTGGATGAACGGGGAGGAAACGCTCATGGCGTTTTGCCCGGCGGTGCCCCTGCGTCCTGTTTGCTCTGGGGCGTCCCCGCGTCCGCACCCTTGCCTTTGCCTTCACCCCGCTTGCCGCGGGCTCCGTCTCTGCGCTGCTGCCGTTCCGTTCCGGCGGCGGGAGCCGCAGGGACGTATTCTTCGGCATTGGTGACCTGGACCTTGCTGCCCTCGGTGAGGCGGGCAAAGCCGCTGGTGATGACCCGCTCGCCGGCCTGCAGACCGGTCGCAATGACGGACCGCACGTCGTCCTGCTGCGACACCGTGATCGGGCGCGTGACCACGGTGTCTTCTGGGGTCACCACGAACACGAATGTGCCATTTGGTCCGCGCTGCACCGCGGCGGTCGGCACCACGACGACGTTTCGCCTGGTATCGATCAGCAGCCGCACATTGACGAACTGACCGGGCCAGATCTGCAGATCGGCATTGGGGAATTCGGCGCGCAGCCGTACGGTGCCGGTGGTCTGGTCGACCTGATTGTCGACCACCACGACCGTGCCCTTGTCGAGTGCGCTCTTGCCGTCCGGGCGCAACGCATCGACCGGGAGCGCTCCCTCGCCAAGGCCGCGGTTGATCTCCGGCAGATCCTGTTGCGGCAAATTGAACAGGACCGAGATCGGCCTGATCTGGTTGATCACCACGATGCCGTTGGTGTCCGACGGCTTGACGATATTGCCCTCATCGACCAGCCGCAGCCCGACGCGCCCGGATATCGGCGCGGTGACATTGGTGTAGTCGAGCACCGCTTTGGCGTTCTCCATCGCCGCCTGGTCGGCTTTGACTTGCGCTTGCAGCTGATTGACCAGCGCGCGCTGGGTGTCGACCTGCTGCTTGTTGATGGCGTTGCTGGCGGCGAGCCGCGTATAGCGTTCGAGATCGAGGCGCGCATTGGCGAGTTGCGCTTCGTCTTGCGCCTTCTTGGCCACGGCTTGATCGTACAGCGCCTGGTAGATCGTCGGGTCGATCTTCGCCAGCACGTAACCCTTCTCGACATCCTGGCCTTCGCGGAACGCAATGCTGATCAGCTTGCCGTCGATCTGCGGGCGCACCGTCACGGTGTTGAGCGCGCGGGCGGTGCCGACGCCGTCCAGATAAACCGGCACGTCGGCCAGGCGAGCGGCACTCGCCAGCACCGGCACCGCTTCGCCGGGCGCACCGGCGCCGCCGCCGCGCTTTCCGCGCTGACTTTGCTGCTGCGGCGGCGGTTGCCAGGGCGCCAGATAGGCGATCGCGCCACCGATCAGCAGAACAGCGACAATGGCAATGGCGAACTGTCGTCGTTTCGAGGTCATTGCACCACGGTCGCCTGCTCGACCACCACTGGCCGCGGCAGCCAGCTGCCGCCCAGCGCCTGGAAGAGGCTCAGCACCGCTTGCAGCCTCGCCAGCCGCGCCTCGGCGACATTGTCCTGCGCCTGGAACAGGGTCTGCTGGGTCTGCAACACCGTCACCAGATCGAACGTGCCCTCGCGCAGCCGCGTCTCCGCGATGTCGAAAGCGCGCCGGGAACTGGTGACGACCTGGCGCTGCAGCCGCTCGCGCTCGGCGGTATCAGCGATGGCGATCAGCGCGCGCTCCACGTCGCCAAAGGCCGATACCACCGACCTGCGGTAATTCTGCAAGAGTTCCAGCTGCCGGCCTTCTTCGAGCTCGAGTTGGCCCTGCAGACGGCCGCCATCGAAGATCGGCTGCGCCAGATTGGCGGCGACCTGATAGAACGCGGCTTCCGGCGTAAACAGCAATTTCAACGCGGCGCTCTGGAAGCCGCCTTGCCCGGTCAGGCTGATGCTCGGGAAGAATGCCGCGCGCGCCGACTCGACGCTGGCGTCGGCAGAGGCGAGCAGCGCTTCGGCGGTGCGAATGTCGGGACGCTGGATCAGCAGTTCGGACGGCAGCCCCGGCGTCACCCGCGGGATGGCGAGGCGGTTGAGGCTGCCGCCGCGGATTCGCACATTGGCCGGTGCGCGGCCGATCAGTACCGCCAGCGTCGCGATATTCTGCCGTAGCGTCTGATCGAGCGCCGGGATGGCGGCACGCTGGGTGGCGACCACGCTTTCCTGCACCGCGATGTCGAGCGCCGAGGCGGTGCCGACTTCAAGCCGCTGCCGGAACAGGGTCATGACGCGGTCGGCGCTGGTCAGGTTGCTGCGCGCGGTGCGCAGCCGGTCCTGCGACGACAGCACCAGGAAATAGGCGGTGGCGACGCTCACCACGGTGCTGAGATTGACCACGTCGCGGTTGAAGCGCGCGGCTATCGCGTTCTCCTGGGCGGCGCGCGAGGCCGCGCGGTTCTTGCCCCAGAAGTCGATCTCGTAGCTGGCGCTCAGAGCGGCCCGGTAGGCCTCGCGACCGACACCGCCGCCACCACCCGCCGCCTGCGACGCCCGCGAGCGTGTCGCACTGGCATCGAAATCGACCCTCGGCAGCAGCGGAGCGCCGGCGAGCCGGCTCTGCGCATCGGCTTGCAGAATGCGGGCGACCGCCATGGCGACGTCGAAATTATAGGTCTGCGCTTCCTCGATCAGGCCCGTGAGTTCCGCCGAGCCGAAGCCGCGCCACCAGTCGAGGCGCGGCGGCGCCGCATCCGGCGCACCGGGCGCCGCGCGGTAGGCCGGCGGGATCTCGAGCGCGAGCTCCGGCCGCTCGGCATTGATGCATCCGGCGAGCATGGGAATGCTGCAAAGCCCCGCGAAAAGAGTGACGGATCGGCGGAAGCACTGGGCCTCCACCGCAAACGCACGGGATCGCAACTGCTTGAACATGCACCGGCTTTCAAACGCGACGGACGCTTAAAAAATACCGCGACAAGGGCCGCGACGGCGGCACTTTGCGACGCGCCCATGCTATCAGGCCGGTTTCGCGGCACTACTTAAATAAAAGACATGTTCACGCCCTCGCCGCGCCTCAAGCAAACTATTGAATAGATTACAATATCCGGGTTGGACGAATCCGATCTCAGCGCGTCTGGATCACTCCAGGTTTCATTCAATATCGCTGCTTTGCCGAATCCCGGTCCCTCAGAAAACCGGCGTTGCCTACGGCTCGTGGGCCAGACGCTCTCTTCCACGATCCGAAACCTAATATCCTCAATCCTGAGGAGCCCGCCGAAGCCCATAGCGCGTCGAAGACGCGCGTGAACGCGCTTATGGCGCAGGCGGGCGTCTCGCGCTGGGGGGCCGCGATCGCGCGGCTACGGAAGTTCTCATTTCCTTGGCGGCGCCCTCTGGTCGCATATCGCCCGCTGCCCGGACGTGGGATGTTCCGGCCTTCTCCGCGGCTGTGCTAGAAGCGCGGACGGTCAAGGGCGGGCGGAATGTTGACGGAAGTCGCGAGTGCGGCGCTGCACCCTCCGCTTGTCCGACGGCGCGTGCGCCGGCGGGTCACCCTCGAACATGTGGTGATGGGCGCCGCCATCATCTGCCTCATTGTCCTGGTGGTGCTGCCGTTGCTGTCGCTGCTGCTCGGCAGCGTGCGCGGACCGGAGGGGATGAGCCTCGATCATTTCAGCGAGGTGTTGACCGGACGGCTCTATCTCAATGCGCTGAAGAATTCGCTGATCCTCGGCGCCTGGACCGGCCTGTTCAGCCTGATCATCGGATTGACCCTGGCCTGGGCGGTGAGCCGCACCGACGTGCCGTGGAAGCCGCTGCTGCAACTCACCGCCACTGTGTCCTATTTGTCGCCGCCGTTTCTGACCGCCATCGCCTTCACCTACCTGTTCAGCCCCAATGCCGGGATGATCAATGTGTTGATGCGCGACGTGCTCGGCCTGACCTGGCTCACCTTCAACATCTTCTCGATGGCCGGGCTGGTCCTGGTGACGGTGATGCACACGTTTCCGTTCGTCTATCTGCTGGCCTCGAGCGCCTTGCAGTCGGTCGATGCTTCTTACGAGGAGGCAGCGCAGATCCTGGGCGCCAGCAAACTGCGCACCGCCATTTCAATCACCGGACCGCTGGTCGCCCCTGCGATCCTGTCGGGCACGCTGCTCGCTTTTGTCAACGCCATCGCATTGTTCGGCTCGCAGGCGATCATCGGTCTGCCCGCCCGCATCGTCACGCTGCCGACCCGCATCTATGCGTTGTTCGACTATCCGCCCGAATATGGCCTCGCCTCCGCGCTGTCGCTCGTCTTCGTGCTGATCACCATCGTGGCGCTCTATCTGCAGCGCGCCTTCCTGGCGCGGCGCTCCTACGTCACGCTGGCCGGCAAGGGCTCGCGCCCGCAACTGATGCAGCTCGGCGCCTTTCGCTGGGTGCTGCTCGGGTTCGCCATCGCCATCTTTATCGTGTCGATCGTCGCGCCCTATTCAACGCTGATCGCAGTGTCGTTCTCGAAGTCCTGGGGCCTCGATTTCTGGAAAGGCCTGACGCTGGCGAACTACAAGTTCATTCTGTTCGAATACAACGTCACCCAGCGCGCCATCCTCAACAGTCTGATGCTGGCGACCGCCGCCTCCACCATCGCGGTGCTGCTCGGCGCGGTGATCGGCTGGATCGACCTGCGCACCTTGATCCCCGGGAGGAAGCTGCTCGACTACTTCGCGCTCATTCCACTCGGGTTGCCGGGGATCGTGGTGGCGGTGGCGCTGATCCAGTTCTGGCTCGCCATGCCGGTGGCGCTCTACGGCACGCTGGCGATCCTGCTGCTGGCCTATGTCGGCCGCTATATTCCGCTCAGCGTGCGTGCCGCCAATGCCTCGCTGCGGCAGGTCGATCCTTCGCTGGAGGAGAGCGCGCAGATCCTCGGCGCCTCCTGGCTCACCACCATGCGCGAAATCACCTTGCCGCTGATCCGGCCCGGCCTGTTCGCGGGCTGGCTGTTGGTCTTCGTGCCGGTGATTCAGGAATTGAGCGCGTCGATTCTGCTGTTCTCGTCGAGCTCCATCACCTTGGCGGTCGCGGTCTACAATCTTTATGAAACCGGATATTTCGAGCCGGTCGCGGCACTGGCGATGATCAACATGGTGATCATCGGGGCGGCGATCTGGCTCGCCCATTGGTTCGGCGGCCGTTCGCTCATGGCGCGCACCGAAGCCGCGCCGGTCTAGCGCATGATCCCGAAAAGTGGGAACGGTTTTCGATAAGATCATGCGCAAACAAAGCAGGATCCCGAAAAGTGGAAACCGGCTTTCGGATAAGATCGTGCGCGAACAAAGCAGGATCCTGAAAAACAGGAACCGTGCGTAAACAAAAGATCTAGAACAGGGCAGGGAATGGCGGGCATCAGCATCAAGGGACTGTCGAAGAGCTTCGGCTGGCGCGAGACAAGCTTCGCGGCGGTGGCCGATCTTGATCTCGAAATCAAGGACAATCAGTTCGTCACCCTGCTGGGGCCGAGCGGCTGCGGCAAGACCACGACGCTACGCTTGATCGCCGGCTACATCATTCCCGATCGCGGCACCATCGAAGTCGCCGGGCGGATGTTGTCCTCGCCGTCGGCGGTGGTGCCGCCGGAAGGCCGCGGCATGGGCATGGTGTTCCAGAACTATGCGGTCTGGCCGCACAAAAACGTATTCGAAAACGTCGTGTTCGGATTGAAACTGCGCCGGATGCCGGCGGCCGCCGCGCGCAAGAAGGTCGAGGAGACGCTGGCGCTGGTCAACCTGAACGGGCTCGAGGCGCGCTATCCGAACGAATTGTCCGGCGGCCAGCAGCAACGCGTGGCGCTTGCGCGCTCGCTGGTGGTCGAGCCCGACATCCTGCTGCTCGACGAGCCGTTGTCCAATCTCGACGCCAAGCTGCGCGAGCGCATGCGCTCTGAGCTGAAGGAGTTGCAGCGGCGCACCGGCATCACTTTCGTCTATGTCACCCATGACCAGGCGGAGGCCTTGGCGCTGTCGGATCATGTCGCGGTGATGGACGGCGGACGGCTGCAGCAATATGGCACGCCGTTCGAAGTCTATTCGCACCCCGCCAACCGCATGGTGGCGGACTTCATGGGCCTGGTAAATCTGGTGCCGGGCAAGATCCGCGCGGTCAACAACGGCCGCGGCACGGTGGAGCTTGCGCCCGACTTCGCGGTCGAACTCGCGGCGCTTGAAGGATTCCAGCCGGGGGAAAGCGTTGACCTCGCCATCCGCCCGGAGAATATCCGCCTGGCGGCGCCGGGCGCATCATCGACCGGCAAGCTGGCGAAGATCGCCAACCATGTCTTCCTCGGCAATATCAGCGAATACTATGTCGCGCTGTCGTCCGGCCCGGTGCTGCGCGTGCAGACCCATCCACTGCAGCATTTCGAGGTCGGCGAGTCGGTCGCGCTCGAGATGGACGCGACACAGTGTAGCGTTTTCCGCCGCGTCAGCGGCGACGCCAAACCGGTATAACAAGTAAGAGTTCGGAGCCCGCGCATGAACAAAGCCGTTTCGCCCAGCGCCGCCATTCGCGGCGAGGAACACTGGACCAACAAGGGCGATGTACGCCTGTTCCTGTGGAACAAATACGCCGGCGACAAGCCGGGCACGGCCGGCACCGTGCTGTTCGTGCACGGCTCCTCCATGGCCTCGCAGCCGACCTTCGACCTGCAGGTGCCAGGACGGGCGGATTCTTCGGTGATGGATTGGTTCGCGGCGCGGGGCTACGACACGTGGTGCGTGGATATGGAAGGCTACGGCCGCTCCACCAAGGACCGCGACAACAATGCGCCGATCGCCTATGGCGCCGAGGACTGCGCCGCCGCCGGGGCCTATATCCGCAAGCTGCGCGGCAACCCGCCGCTGCTGGTCTACGGCATCTCCTCCGGCGCATTGCGGGCCGCGTTATTTGCGCAGAAGAATCCGGAAATGGTCGGCCGGCTCGCGCTCGACGCCATGGTATGGACCGGAGAGGGCGCGCCCACGCTGACCGAGCGCAAGAAGAAGCTGGCGGAATTCCAAGCCGTGAACCGCCGCCCGATCGACAAGCCGTTCGTCTATTCGATCTTCAATCGCGACCACCCGGGCACCGCGGAGGATCGCGTGATCGAGGCTTTTGCCGACGCCATCCTGGCGCTCGACGATTCGGTGCCGACCGGGACCTATGTGGACATGTGTTCGCGGCTGCCGGTGGTCGATCCGGAAAAGATCACCATGCCCACCATGATCATGCGCGGCCAGTGGGACGGCATCGCCGGCTTCGACGACCTGATCGAATTCTTCAAACGGCTACCAAATGCGGACAAACAGTTCACGGTGATGCCCGGCATCTCGCATGCCAGCTTCCAGCAGAAGAACTATATGGTGGTCTATCACATCCTTTTGAGTTTCTTCTCACAGCCGGAGCCGGTCTATCGCGGATAACACTAAGTAAGACGAGGAATTGAAGGAGGAAACAAACATGCATAAATTTGCACGCACGCTGGTGACTGCGATCGGATTCCTGGCGCTTGTTGCGCCCGCCCAGGCGCAGGACGCGGTCGATCTCGCCGCCGCCAAGGCCGAAGGCAAGGTGGTCTGGTACACCTCCACTCCGATCGAGCAGGGGCAAAAGATCGCCGACGCCTTCCAGAAGCAGACCGGCATCAAAGTCGAGATGTTCCGCTCCGGCGGCTCGGCGATCCTCAACCGCTTCCAGCAGGAATTGACCGCGGGCCGGGTCTTCGCCGATGTTCTCACCCATTCCGATCCGGCGTTCGCGGCGGGGATGGCGAAGAAGGGCTTCTTCATCGCGTTTAAGCCGAAGAATTTCGACAAGCTGCCCGATGCTGCGAAATCCGCCGACGGCATGTGGGCCGGGCAGCGCCTCAATATGATGACGCATTACGTGCGCAGCGACAAAATTTCCCAGGCCGACGAGCCGAACACCTGGGAAGCGCTCCTCGATCCCAAGAACAAGGGCCGGCTGGTGATGACCGACCCGTCCTATACCTCGCTGCAGGTGTCGGTGGTGGGAATGATCTCCAAGGACCGCGGCTGGGGCTTTTACGAGACCCTGCGCAAGAACGACGTGATGATCGTGCAGGGCAACCAGCAGGTGTCCGACATGCTCAAGCGCGGTGAACGCCTGATCGCGGTCGGCGCGCTCGATTCCTACGCCGCCGATCTGAAAAAGGAAGGCCACCCGATCAAGACTCTGTTTCCGACCGACGGCGTGTTCGTGATTGCGTCGCCGACCTCGGTAGTCAAGGGCTCGCCGAATCCGAATGCGGCGAAACTGTTCGCCGAGTTCATGCTCGGCGACATCGCGCAGAAAATCTTCCCGGCCGACGGCGGCTGGTCATCGCGCCTGGACATCGAGGCGCCAGCCGGCAATCCGGATCTCAAGACCCTGAAGATCCTCGCAGTCGACGACGATTACATCCAGAAGGAAAATCAGCGCATCAAGCGCCGCTTCAACGAGGTGTTCCAGTAAAGAGCGCCGGTGTGTCAGGCAGGGCCGGGACATTGCGCCCCGGCTTTTGCCTAACCCCATAATATCTATTTGATTTTACACACAATTTATTC
>JBKKAF010000010.1:0-4664 GCA_046714775.1 Xanthobacteraceae bacterium
ATCGCCGACGACGACCGGGAGCGGGCGCTCGGCTTGATGTTCCGGCGCGCAATGGCGGACGACGAGGGCATGCTCTTCGATTTCGGCGTCGATGAGCCGGCGAGTTTTTGGATGCGCAACACCTACATCCCGCTCGACATGCTGTTCATCAACGGCGACGGCACGATCCGGCGGATCGCGGAAAATACCGAGCCGCTGTCGGAAAAGACGATCCCGTCCGGCGGCCCGGTGCGCGGGGTGCTGGAAGTGATTGCCGGCACCGCGCGCAAGCTCGGCATCGCACCGGGCGACCGGGTCGCGCATCCGATGTTCAAAGCCCGCTAGCATCGACTCCCTCGACGCCCATGGCAGCCGCGCCCACCGCGGCTTGCTGGCCCATCGCGAAGCGTGTATCGAGGCGCCGGCGCGGAGGTGTTGCGGTTTCTCCCCGCGATCGCCAAATCTTATGCTGGAACCGCAAGATAGCCACGACCAGGCGGTGGCGGGGCATAGCGCAGCCCGGTAGCGCATCTGCTTTGGGAGCAGAGGGTCGCAGGTTCGAATCCTGCTGCCCCGACCATACCGCCGCATGAGCGAGAGCCCGCGAGACCCATCGACATGAGCGCGCGTATCTACAAGCCGGCGAAGACCGCGATGCAGTCCGGCTCCGCCAATACCAAGGAATGGGTGCTCGACTTCGAGCCGGAACAGCCGCGGCAGATCGAGCCGCTGATGGGTTGGACCAGTTCGGGCGACATGCGCCAGCAATTGCGCATGCGCTTTGATTCAGCGGATGAGGCGGTGGCCTATTGCAAGCGCCACGGCATTGCCTGCCAGGTGTCCGATAGCAAGACGCCGGCGCGCCGCGGCATGTCCTATTCCGACAATTTTGCCTTCAAGCGCCGCGATCCCTGGACGCACTAGCGTCCGATCAATACAGATTGAAGCGCTTGCTTTGTTACGGCACGGCGGTGCGCTGGCGCAGCAGCGAGATGAACCGCTCTTCCGGCATCGGCTGGCCGAGCAGGAATCCTTGGCCGAGATCGCAGCCCATGGCGGTCAAGGCCAGCGCATCGGACGCCTTCTCGATGCCGATGGCGACCGCGGCGCTGCCGAAATTATGCGCCAGGTCGATCACCGTCTTGCAGAGCGGGGCGTTGACCTTGTCGGTGCCGCAGTCGGTGACGAAGGCGCGGTCGAGCTTCAACTCGACGAACGGCAGCTCCTTCAGCCGCGCCAGCGAGGAATAGCCGCGCCCGAAATCGTCGATGGCGAGCTTCACATTGACCGGCGCCAGCGTCTTGGTGATGTCGGCGGCCAGCGCCAGGTCTGACACGATCTGCTCTTCCGTCACGTCGATGATCAGCCCCGGCCATTGCTCGAGCTTCGGGCGATGCTCTTGCACGATGTCGGGAATCGAGAGCTTGACCAGCACCGCCACCGGAATATTGACGGCAAAGCGCAGATTGATGCCGAGCTTGGCGAAGGTCAGCCCGGCTTTCAGCACCCTGACCAGCGCCAGTTCGGACAGCGCGATCAGTTCGGATTCGCTGGCGCCGGGCGTGAACGCGCCGGGAGGCAACACGCCGAATTGCGGATGACGCACGCGCGCATAGGCCTCGACGCCGGCCAGCTGCTTTCTCCGCAAATCGATCTTCGGCTGATACCAGAATTCCATCCAGTCGTTGCGCAACGCCTCGTCGAGCTTGATACGCGCCGCAGCCGGCGCCGGTTGGCCGAGCTTCAGGCCCTGCAGGATCGCCATGATGGCTGGCGCATCGAACGGTTTCTTCAGCCCCGGCAGCATCCGCACATCGTGCTCATCGCCGACGCTCTTGACGTGGTCGAGCACGGCGACACCGCGATTGCTCATCAGCTGCACGAAACCTTGATAGCCGCGCCGGCCCAGCGCGATCACCGAGTCGATCGCGTCGTTGGATTCCAATCCGATATTGAGCACCACCAGATCGGGCATGCGCCGGGCCATCGCCTGCCGCAGCGCATGGCCGTCGGTAAACTCCTCGGTGTCGATTGCGGCGCCCTGCATGATCAGCGACAGGAAATGGCGGGTGGTGGCTTCCTCGTCGACCACAAAGCACAGCGGCACGCGGCTGCCGGGCAGGGCCGCGCCTTCGGGCTCGAGCACCCCGTCCGGTTCGGTTTCGGCCGGTCGCCTTTGAAGTTGCAGAACTTCGGTCATCGGGAGCCGGCGGCCGCGTTGCAGCCGCATCCTTCGGATCCCAGAGTTGCGGCAATTTAATTAAATATGGGTTTCCGTTGCACCGCGGTCAGCTCGACGTTGCATAGATATCGCCGGAATTGGCCTGCAACGGCAGGGCGGCGAGCCATTCGGCGATCTCGCGGGCGGTTTGCCAGTCGGGATGCACCAGGCTTTGGCTCTCGCCCAGCGCCGCATTGAAACGGCCATAGCCGAGCGCCCCACAGCGCTCGATGCAGGCCATCGCCACGTCGCGCTGGATGGTGGTGAACTCGAATGACAGCGCGCGCGATGGCTGCGTCAACCCGGCGAGCGCCTCGGCCTCGAAACCTTCCACGTCAAGCTTGATGAAAGCCGGCCGGCCGTGGCGCGCGATCAAGGCATCCAGCGTGGTGAGCGGTACCTGCACGGTGCGGCTCCAGGCTTGGCCTTGCCAGCCGGGTGCGCTGCGCGCCGCCTGCACAAAGTCCGCCGATGCGGTCGAGACTGTTGGATTATCGACATTGATGCGGAATTCGACCGAGCCTTCGCTCCGCCCCACTGCCAGCGGTTCGATGGTCACCGCGCGGTCGCGGCCGTAGAGCAGCTTCAATGTCTTGACGAGAGCCGGCTGCGGCTCGACCGCGACCACCCGCGCACCGAGGCGGCGAAAGGCGCCGATGCGATCGCCGACATGGGCGCCGATGTCGAATGCCAGATCGCCCGGCTGCACGAACTGGCCGAGCAGCCGATCCATGGCAGCGCGCCGCCCGCGGTTGCCGTAATAGATGCGCAGCGACCGGACCACACCGCGGAACGCTCGCCAAGCGTCCAGCATGTAGGCGTCGCGCATGTCACGCGGCGGATTGCGCCGCCAATTTCGCTGCCGGCGCGAGTGCGGGCTGGGCGAGGGCGGCAAGCTCGGGGGGCGGGGTGGTCTCCTCCGGTAGCCGGCCGATGCCGATCGCCGTCAGCACGCGACCGGCAGCCGGCGCGGCGGTGATCACCGCCAGCGGAATCGCCAGCAGCAGGCCGCCGGCAACGAACAAGGCATAGGGAATTGCCGACGGCACGGTGGCGGCCAAGAGCACGAGGATCGCCAGGCCGAGCAAAGTCTGCGGCCAGAGCCGGCGCGCCGCCAGCGAGAACGGCACCGCATGGTCGTCGCGCGCCTGGGAGCCCCACCCGACGACGCGGCCGAACAACAAGCCGGCCAGAAATACGCTGTGACCGAACCACATGATGGGCGACAGCAAGAGAAAGAAGATCGTCTCGGTGACTACGCCCGCAAGAAAGCGCGGGCCGCCGCCGAAGGCGCGCCGCAGCGCGGGCCGTGTCAGCACGTCGGTCACTGTGGCGATTTTCGGCGCGAACCACATTGCCAGCACGATCACGAACAACGCGAAACCGGCCTCGGCCTGCATGAAAGCCGCCGGCCCCGAAACGGCGGCTGCCACGCTGCCTACGATCAGCAGGCCCATCCAGGCGGGCGAGCCGAGAAACATCAGCATGGCGAAGACGAGCTGATAGCGGCTGACCGGTTGCAGGCCGGGCATCACAACGAAGCGCCCATACTGCATATTGCCTTGGCACCAGCGCAGATCCCGGCGAATGAACTCCAGCAGTGTCGGAGGATTCTGCTCGAAGCTCTCGCCTTCCTCCGGCACAACCCGCACCTCGAAGCCGGCGCGCCGCATCAGCACGGCCTCGACTTGATCGTGGCTGAGCAGGTGGCCGCTCGGCAGCTGGCAATGGGCGATGAACGGCGCTAACCGGATCAACGCGTTGTGACCCCAATAGGGCCCGCAGTCGCCCTGCCACCAGGCGCTGCCGATGGTGTAGGAGCGCATGCCGAGCCGCATGCCGAATTGGAAAATGCGCGCGAATACGCTGCCCGACGGCATGCCGACGACGAGGCTTTGTAGAATGCCGAGCCTCGGGTCGGCTTGCATGATGCGGGTGAGCCGCAGCACGGCGCCGGCGGTCATCACGCTGTCGGCGTCGAGCACGAGGGCGAAATCATGATCGCCGCCCCAGCGCTCGCAGAAGTCCTGGATGTTGCCGGCCTTGAAACCGGTATTGGCGGTGCGGCGGCGGTAGGTGATGGCGAGGCGCTGCCGGAACGCCGCGGCAAAACTCGCAAATCGTGCGTCTTCGCTGGCGGCTATGGCGGGATCGTCGGTGTCGCTCAGAATGTAGAGGTGGAAGCGGTCGGCGGCGCCACGCGCAACCAATCCTTCCAGCAACGGCGCGAGATGGCGGACCACCCGATCCGGCGGTTCGTTGCGCGTGCACATCAGGATCGCGGTCGAGGCGGTGATCGGCTCATCGCCGCGCACGCGCGCGGCAACCGGCATGACCAGGGCCACCGGATCGCGCGCCAGACGCATGATCACGAAGCCGATGGTGGCGTTCCAGAATCCGATCACGGTCCACGGCAGCGTCACCGCGAACAGCGCCAACAGCACGGTATCGACGGCGCCCAAGC
>JBKKAF010000011.1:0-11504 GCA_046714775.1 Xanthobacteraceae bacterium
CCGCGGCGGCTCCGGCGGGGCCGCCGCCAAACGGATTCGAGATCTACACGGCCCACGCGCTCGACGCCCATAGGCTGTACGTCGTCGAAGTGCGGCATCCGGTGGAAGTGCCGGGCGTGCAGCGTGAACATCTGGTGAATTGGCTGTCGAAGCGTCTCGGCACGCCGTTGCGCGCGCCCGATCTTGAGCCGATCGGCTTCAAGCTGGTCGGCGGGCGGCTGCTGCCGGGCCCGAGCGGCGCCTCGGCCTTCTTCATGTATGAAGGTCCTTCCGGCGAGCGGTTCACCCTCTACTGCGCACCATCGAACGCGCCGATGACGGCCATGCGCTATCGCGCGGCGGAGCGCTTCGCGGCATTCTATTGGGTGGAGCGCAACCTCACCTATGTGGTGAGCGGCGTGGCCGACCGGGACCGCCTCAACAAGATCGCCGAGGCGGTCTACGACCAGCTCGAGAAGGAGCCGCCACAGGCCGGCCGGTCGTAAGCGAACGCTGGCGAGGTCGCGCCGGTCAGGCGCCCTCGCGGCCCGAGCGGCGGTTCGTGCCGCGCAAGAAATCGTGCACCGGTATCGCCACCCGTTCGATGGCACGCTCCAGCTTTTCCTCTGACAGGCGCGTCGCCGGCCAGCGATAGATCAGGCCGTGCACCAGCCAGATGATCAAGAAGGTGAGCGCGCCGGCGAACACGACATCGGTCAAAAAATGCGCGCCGAACGCCATGCGCAGCGCACTGATCCCGGCGCCGAAGGCGACGGCGGCACCGTAGGCGGCGGCCCGCCAGGTGGGCGGGGTCAAGGCGGCCGGCGCCAGCGCCCAGAACGCGGCGGATCCTTCGCCGCTCACGAATGAGCAATTGGCCGGGCATTCCCCACGCGGATCCCACCAAGCGACAAAACGCTCGTTGCCGCCGAACTGCGTGACATCGATCGGCCGCGAGCGCGGCCAGTTGTCCTTCAGCCCGGCATTGACCACCAAGCCAGGCGCCAAGGCCAGCGTCGCCATCAGGAAGATCATCGCGCGCACCGGCATAAGAAGACGACGGCGCGGCAGGATCAGCTTGGCAAGCAGCGCCAGCACGACCGCCGCGACAAGGCCGACCACAAGCCACGTGGTGGCCTCGCGCGCTGCCATCATCCAGCGGCTTGGGAAGAACTTGCCGTCGGGTGTCAGAAAAAATCTCGCCAGCGCGAGATCGAGTTCGGGATAAAGGCCGAACACCGTGCCGACCAAGGCGGCGATCGCCAGCGCGACAAGGAGCCCGGTGCGGTTCATGGCGCCGGTCTAGCCGACACGCGCGGCCAGGGGAAGACGCCAGCGATGCGAACCATCAATCTACGTCCTTGCGCGGATCGTAGGGCCTTTCCTCACGCCATTTCTTCATCAGCTCGTCGAGCTCGCTGTCGCCGCGCTCGGGCAGCACGATGCGCACGCTGACCAGCAGATCGCCGGTGCCACCCTTTGCTGGAAAGCCCTTGCCTTTGAGCCGGAAGACGCGGCCGGCGCTGGTGCCGGGCGGCACCGACAGTTCCACCGCGCCGTCGAGGGTCGGTACCCGCACCTTGGCGCCGAGCACAGCCTCATACAGCGTGACCGGCAGTTCCAGGCGCAAGTCGGCGCTGTCGCGCTGAAACAGCGGATGCGGCGCGATCGAGACCGTGATCAACGCATCGCCGGCGCGGCTGCCGGGCCTGGAGAGCCCCTGCCCTTTCAGCCGGATCTGCTGGCCGTCGGCGAGGCCGGGCGGGATCTTGACCTCCATCTCCTTACCGGTCGGTAGATGCACGCGCTTCTTGGCGCCCTTGGCGGCTTCCGCCAGGGTGATGATGAGCGGCACCGCCACGTCGCGGCCGCCGCCCGCCTGTCCGAAATCGTCAGATTCGAACTCGACGCCTGCGCCGGGCTGGGTGCGACCGCCGGCGCGCCCGCCGAACATGTCCTTCAGAATGTCCTCGAAGCCGCCGAAACCGCGGCCACCGCGACCACCGCCACCCCCACCGCGGGCGCGCTGAAATCCTTCCGGCCCGAAGGTGAAGGTCTCGAAACCGCCTTCGTTGCTGAAACCTCCGGCGCCGGGACGCGCGCCGAAGCCTTCGAAACCCTGGAAGCGCGGTTTGCCTTCGGCATCGATTTCGCCCCGGTCGAACGCCTTGCGCTTGTCCTCCTCGCCCAGGATTTCATAGGCGGCGTTCAGTTCCGCAAAGCGCGACGCCGCCTTCGGATCGTGCTTGTTGGCGTCCGGGTGCAGCTTCTTGGCGAGCTTGCGGAACGCCGACTTGACGTCGGCCGCGCTCGCGCCGCGAGCTACCCCCAAGACCTCGTAGGGGTCGCGCATGCTTGCAGACCTCCAAAATCCAACCGCGGGCAAAGCCCCAACTGCCGTCACATGTGGGGCGCAACCGCCGCGACCGCAACGCGTGAATTGAAATCACGGCCGTTGTATACAATACTGCGCGTTAACCCAATCGAGAACGAGCCCAACCATGTTCGCACAGATCAATCACATGGCCATGGTCAGCCCGAACTGGCCGATGATGGCGCGATTCTACGAGGCGGTGTTCGGCCTGAAGGCTTCCGCCAAGAATCGTCCGATGCACGGCGCCACCGTCGGCGACGGCTATGTCGGGCTCAACATCAACCCGCTGCGCGACGGCTATGTCGGCGGGCTCGACCACTTCGGCATGACGGTGGACGACGTCGAGGCGGTGATGGAGCGGGCGCGCAAGAAGTTCCCCGAGGCTAACATCGTCAAGCGGCCGTCGACCCGCCCGTTCGCTGCCTACAGCGCGCACGATCCGGACGGCAACGTTTTCGACCTTGCCGAAAAAGACAAGAGCAAGCTCGACGAAATCTATGCCGAGCAGGCCGCGACCGGCGGCTGGACCCAGGATCGCTATCTCAACAAGTTCGCCATCCGCACCATGAACGCGGAGAAAGTCGCCGACTTCTACATGGAGGTGTTCGAGCTCGAGCCGCTCAACAGGAAAACTTCAGCGCCGGGCTATCATGTCACCGACGGTCGCGTGACGCTGTCGATCCTGCCGTGGTCGATCCCGGTGTTCGAGGGCATGTCGATCAAGCGTCCGGGTCCCGACCATATCGGCTTCAAGGTGGAGAACATCGACACCTTCAAGGAGCATGTGCAGAGCGTGGTCGGCGGCTGCACCTATCTCACGCCGATGCCGCTCGGCGGCAACAAGGAAGCCGAGGCCCGCAAGCGGTTCCTGGCCAAGAACGCGAGCGGCAAATACCAGATGGCCGATCCCGGCGGCGTGTGGATCGACATTACCGACGAATGACCGTTGTATGACGATGCGTGCGCCTCGATCCGTAGCCAGAATCGCCCTCGCCGTCACCGCCGCGCTCGCCGCCAGCGCGAGCGTGCCGGTGCCCGCCGCCGCCCAGGCGGATTTCTACAAGGGCAAGACCATCGATCTGATCATCAGCACCGGCGCCGGCGGCGGTCTCGACGCCAATGGGCGGATCGTGGCGCGCCATCTCGGCAACCACATCGCCGGCAATCCCGCGGTGGTGGCCAAGAACATGCCGGGCGCCGGCCATATCCGCGCGGCCAATTACCTGTTCAGCCAGGCGCCGAAGGACGGCACCGTCATCGGCACCTTCATCCCGATCTTCGTGATGGCGCAGGTGCTGGAACGCAGCAAGAGCATCCAGTTCGACCCGGCGCAATTCCAATGGCTGGTTTCCACCTCGTCGAGCAATTCGACGGTCTATGTCTGGCACACCACCGGGGTGAAGACATTGGAGGACGCCATGCGCCGCGAGGTGTTGATGGGCGGCACCGGCGTCGGCTCCTATACGGTGATCTATCCGACGGTGATGAACAGCGTGTTCGGCACCAGGTTCAAGCTGGTCACCGGCTATCAGAGCACCACCGATATCGGGCTCGCCATCGAGCGCGGGGAAATCGAGGGCCGCGCCGGCAACAATTTCAACAGCCTCAAATCCGAGCACGCCGAGTGGCTGACCAGCCGCAAGATCAATCTGCTGGCGCAGGTCGGCTTCGAGCGCGAAACGGAATTTCTCAACGTGCCTCTGCTGACCGATTTCGCCAAGACCGAGGAGCAGCGCCGGATCTTGCGCTTCTTCTCCACCGACATCCTGATCGGCCGGCCGTTCGTCACCTCGCCGGGCGTGCCCGCCGAGCGGGTGACGATCCTGCGCCAAGCCTTCGATCGGATGCTAAAGGACCCGGCCTTTCTCGCCGATACGCAAAAAGCCGGCATCGACATTTCGCCGGTGGACGGCGTTCGCATCCAACAGATCGTCGCCGATTTCATGAATACGCCCGCCGACATCGTCGGCAAGGCCAAGCTCGCGATGGAGCTGAAAGACGGCGAGCGCGGAAAAGCCAGCGGGAAGTGACGCTCGGTGTTAGGTGCGCTGCCGGGGCTTGAGCTGGCGCACTTCCCACTTGCCTTGCGGCACGCGGCAGGCTTCGCCCTGCATCCAGGCCTCGCTGCCGTCGCGCACGAAGCTGGCGAGGAAATCGCGGCAGGTGAGTCCGTCCTGATTATAGGCCGACGCGATCGGCGTCACCGTTCCGCGTGAGCCGGTCTTGGGGTTCTCCCAGGGCATGCTGGCATCCTTGCCGCCGCGGGTGAGCACGTCGCTGGCGGCTGCCCGGGCGATCGCGAGATCGCCCTCCTCCGGCGCCGCCGGCGCTGCGATTTGCTTTGGCCGCGCCGCCGGCCGGATCGAGCCGGTGACATCCTGGCTGCCGTCGTCCTTGCTTTTGCCCCACAGCGAGTCGAGCTGATAGGAGAAGCTGCAGCCGCCCATCGGCAGCGCCAGCAGTACCACGCCTGCCGCGAGCATGCCCCGCCAGTTTGCTCTATAACGGGGCCGCTCGGTCGGAAGGCCTGGCGTCAGCAGGGCCACAAGGAAACTCCGGGATGTCCGAATCGCCTCCGATAGAACACCCGACCTGGTTAACGACTGGTGATTTCACCGAGGCGGACGAGCCGTTGCGGCTGTACGCGGCCTGGTTCGAGGATGCCAAGCGATCGGAGCCGGCCGATCCGCAAGCCATGGCGCTGGCCACCGTCGACGCCGACGGCCTGCCGGACGCCCGCATGGTTCTGCTCAAGGGCTTCGATGAAAAGGGCTTTGTTTTCTACACCAATGTGGACAGCCAGAAGGGCCTGCAGTTGGCGCAGACGCCGAAGGCCGCGTTGCTGTTTCATTGGAAATCGCTGAACCGGCAGGTGCGCCTGCGCGGACCGGTCGAGCAGGTGTCCGACGGCGAGGCCGACGCCTATTTCGCCACCCGGCACCGGCTCGCCCAGATCGGCGCCTGGGCCAGCAAGCAATCGTCCCCGCTGGAAAGTCGTCTGGCATTCGAAAAAGCGGTGGCGCTCTACACCGCCAAGTTCGGCCTCGGCACTATTTCGCGCCCGCCGAACTGGACCGGCTACGGGGTGATGCCGCTGGTGATGGAATTTTGGCACAACCGACCGTACCGGCTGCACGACCGCATCGAATTCCGGCGCACCGCGCTCAATGCGCCGTGGGTAAAGACCCGGCTTTATCCGTGAACGGACGCGCTAGCTGACGACGCCCTAGCTGACGACGCGCTAAATTAGCTGACTAAGCGCAAGGTCCGCGCCACCGGAGCGGCGGGACGCCCGATGGCCTCGCCATAACGCTCGATCGGCAGCGGCTTGCCGATCAGATAGCCCTGCACCTCGTCGCAAGCTTCGCGCGCCAGGAATGCCAGCTGCTCCTCGCTCTCGACCCCCTCGGCGATGACGGGCAGATTGAGGCCGCGTCCCATCGCGATCACCGCGCGCACGATCGCCGCCGCCTGCGGATTGCGATCGAGATTGGAGATGAAACCCTGGTCGATCTTGATCTTGTCGAACGGGAACGACTGCAGATAGGAGAGCGACGAATACCCGGTGCCGAAATCGTCCATGGCGATGCGCACGCCGAGCGCCTTCAGGCGATGCAGGATCGATACCGCGCGCGAGAAGTCGTCGATCAGCACGCCTTCGGTGATTTCTAGCTCCAGCCTGCCCGGCTTCAGCCCGGTTTCCAGCAGCACGGTGTGAACGAGATTGGGCAGCTCGCCGTGACGGAACTGCACCGGCGAAAGATTGACCGCGATTTGCAGCGGGCGCGGCCATGAGGCGGCTTCGCTGCAGACTTGGCGCAGGATCCATTCGCCCAACGGCACGATCAGGTCGCTTTCCTCCGCCAGCGGAATGAACACGCCGGGAGGCACCATGCCGCGGGTGGGATGGCGCCAGCGCGCCAGCGCTTCGAAGCCGACGATGGTGCCGTCGATGGTAGCCTGCGGCTGGTAGTGCAGGGTCAGCTCGCCGCGCGCCACCGCCCCTTCAAGATCGTGCTGCAGCGCGCGCCGTTCGCGCAACCGCTTGTCCATGTCGGCTTCGAAGAAACGCACCATCCCGCGGCCTTCAGATTTCGCCCGATAGAGCGCGGCATCCACATTGGCGATGAGCGCGGTCGCATCCATGCCGTCGGTAGGAAAGATCGCGACGCCGATGCTGAGCCCGATACGCAGCCGATGGCCCTCGACTTCGAACTCCTCGGACAGCGCCGCCAGCAAGCGCTCGGTCAGCACTTCGGCGGTGGCGGGTTGCGGGCCGCTGGCCGAGATCACGGTGAACTCGTCGCCGCCGACGCGGGCCAGGAAGGCGCCTCCGGCAGCTTTTTGCAGGCGATAGGCGATCTGCTTCAGCAGCGCATCGCCGACCGCGTGCCCGAACACATCATTGGCCGCCTTGAAGCGGTCGAGATCCATGCACAGGACGGCGAATCCATCTTTGGCGTCGGTTGTGCGCTCCAGCGTTTCCTCGAGGCATTCGGTGAACGCGGCGCGATTGGGCAGATCGGTCAGCGGATCGTGATGCGCCAGATGGGCGATGCGCTGTTCCGCCAGCCGCCGTTCGGTAACGTCTTCGATTACGCCGAGGAGATATTGCGGTTCGCCATTGGCGTCCCGAATGGCGACCCGCGTCGTGGTGAGCAAGCGTTTTGAACCATCCGGTGTCTGCACCGGCGTGTTCTCGGCAAGCACCTGCCGCCTGGAAGCCAGAACCTCGGTATCGCGCGCGGTGATGAAATCGGCGTCGTTCTTGCTGAAGAAATCATAGGAGCTTTTCCCGATCATCTGCTCGCGCGGCAGGCCGAACAGCTTTTCGCCGGCGCGGTTGATCAGGACATAGCGCCGGTCTTTCGCATCTTTCACCACGATCGTCGCCGGCACATTCTCGATCACGGTGTCGAGGAATGTTTTGGTACGATCGAGCTCCTTCGCCGCCCGCGTCGAGTCGGTGATATCCGTGTGGGTAGAGACCCAGCCGTTGCCTGGCATCGACCGGTTGGTGATGGAGATAGTGCGCCCGTCGGGAATTTCGACCAGCTTGTTCTCGACACCCTTCTCGACATACGTGGCGATGTCGGAATCGCCGCGAAATTGGCCGGTTTCATCGACGCATTTCGCAATGTATTGATCGGGATCCCCTCTGAAAGTCCCGTGCGCCTTGCGCGTTTGCAAAACCTCGCGCAACGTGCAGCCCGTTTTCAGCGAGCCTCGCGACAGGCCATACATATCCAGATAACGCTGGTTGACCAGGATCAGCCGGCTGGCGGCGTCGAACATCATCAGGCCGTGGTGCATGTTGTTCAACGCGGTGTCGAGCTGCATGCGCTGCGCGTGGAAGCGCTCGTCCACCACCGTGCCGGCCAGACTGATCGCCAGCATCAGCGCGGTCACGCCTCCGATGACGAGCGCTAGCGTGGTGGGAGCCAGGCTCTGGGCGTCGATCAGGCGCGTGAGATCGGGCGTGATTTCCACCGCGCCCATCGCCGTGAAGTGGTGCGACAGGATAGCAAGAGCAAAGAAGAGCGCGGCGCCCAAAGTCGTAGCCCAGCCCTCGCGCCGTTTGGCCGTCGTCAGCGCGACCGCCCCCAGCGCGATACCAAGGACAATGGACGCCGCCACGAGATCGAGCGACCAGCCAAGCCGGCCGGGTAATTGCAGAGCCGACATGCCGAGATAGTGCATGCAGGCGACTCCACCGCCCACGACAGCCCCCCCGATCGGCGCGCGCCAGGCTGCCGAACCGCTGGCGGCAAGGCCGAGGCCAAGACTGGTTACCGCGACCGCGGCCAGTAGTGAAAGGACGGTCAGCCCGATGTCGTAGGCAACCGCGACGCCCGGCTCATAGGCCAGCATGGCGATGAAGTGGGTGGCCCAGATGCCCCAACCAGCCGCCACGCCTGCGGTGCCGATCCACAATGCGCGGGCGCGTCCGCTCGCCGCTTGTGCGCGATAAAAAAGATGGATGGCCGCAAAACTCGCCAAAAAGCATAGCACGCCGGCGATGCTTAAGAGTCGCCAGTCGTGCTCGACGGTGAGGCAGGACAAGACCCGGTACATCAACAAGAAACTCCACGCGCGACCGCGCGTCGACGCCCATGCCGTTTTTCCCGTTATAAAGTGCCAGATGAGAACAAATACGGAGGAAAGATACGCGGTTAAGAAGCGGCAAAGGCGATCGCTAGCATTAAAGCCATTTTTTCCATTTGAAGAAATAATAGGGCAAAACCGCCGCCAATAGGATGAGCAGGAGCGCCAGCGGGTAGCCGTACTGCCACTCGATCTCCGGCATGTGCTTGAAATTCATTCCGTAGATGGTGCCGACCAGCGACGGCGGCAGCAGGACCACCGCGGCGACGGAAAAAATCTTGATGATATTGTTCTGTTCGAGGCTGACCATGCCCAACGTGGCGTCGAGCAGGAAGGTGATCTTGTTGCTGAGATAGTTGACGTGGTCGGACAGCGACTGCACGTCGCGTTGCATGCCCTTGAGCTGTGCGCGCATCTCCTTGGCCCAGCGCGTGATGTCGGCCTCGTTGGCGAGAAAGAGCAACAGGCGCCCGATCGAGACCAGGCTCTCGCGTACCTTGGAGGTGAGGTCGCCTTTGCGCCCGATCGCTTTCAAGATGTCGTAGTAGCGGCGGGAACCGGCAGCGCCCGAGTCCTCGGGCTCGAAAATCTGGTGCGAGACATTGTCGACCTCGCTGCCGATCCGCTCGAGGATGTCGGCCGCGCGGTCGATCACCGCATCGAGCAATTCCATCATCACCGTTTCGCCGGTGGCACTGGCTGGACACAGCCGCGCCAGCCGGATGCTCACGATCGAAAACGGGCGCGGCTCGTCGTAGCGCACGGTGACCAAGCGATGTCCCGAGATAATGAAAGTGACTGGCGTGGTTTTCGGCGTGTCGGTATCGGCCTGGCTCATCAGGGTGGCGGTCATGTAGCGCGCGCCATTTTCGACGTAGAGCCGGCTGGTGACCTCGATCTCCTGCATCTCTTCGCGGGTCGGGACAGCGATGCCGAGATGGCGCTCGAGCAGCTTGTCTTCGCCCTGTGTCGGGTTGAGGAGATCGAACCAGATGGCGTTGTCGGGCAGGGCCGCCCCGGCCTCGATCGGAATCTGTTCGAGCGATGTGCCGCGGGGAACATAAGCCATCAGCATGATCCACTCCGCGGCGCTGGCGCATGGGACATCCGCGCATCAAGCCCGCGCCGGCCCGGAAGATCAAGCCAAGCTAGAGCATGATCCCGAAAAGTGGGAACCGGTTTCGGAAAAGATCATGCTCAAACAATAAGCTAGAGCGTGATTGCGATTCAACCTGAAGCAATCACGCTCTAGTGTCCCCGAATCCGAAGTTCGCATATTTCTGCCGCCCGCGCTTTTGCGAAGTTCGGATTTGAAGGGACACTAGAAATTGTAGCGTTGCTAGTGTGGTGGTTAAGAAATTACCTCCCGCCCCAGCCACCAGAAATTGGGAAATTCTGAAACGCCAAACTAGAATGCAAAACCCGCCGCGGGCCGGTCAGGCTCGGGCGGGTTCGTCCCTGTGGGTAATATTGCGAGCGGCGTTCAAGCCGCAGCAGCCGAGCGATCAAACCGTCTCGGTGGACCATCGGTCGTAGCGCCAGCGGACCGGCGCATAAGCGGGATTCTTCGCATCGCTCTGGTACCGCAACGCCGCTGCCACGGCCGAGATGCCGATCTTGCCATAGCGGCGGTCGAGGTTGGCGTCCTCGGGTCGGCGCAGGCTCTCGGTTTGGGGCGTCAATGTCATGAATTTACTCCTTGGAACTTTGGGTTTTTCGACACTCGGCGAATGCCCTTCACATGGCGATCGAGTGCGGCGGAAATGGGCGGTAAATCGTGTCTTATCACGACATTTCGCCCCCTCCGGAGGTAACTGCGACGGGTCCGGTAAACCCTCGGTTAAGGGTTGGGAATTATGCTTAACGCTTGGAAAATGCTGGGTTCGCTGAGGCCGCCGCTTTGGCGGGACCGGTTTTTCCCCAGGTCACGGCTTGCAACTGCGACATTCTTGCAACAGGTGTCGGAGACTCTTGAAGCGCGGCTCCAATAACCTGGATGTATCGGGGGTTTTCCCGTTAATTGGTCCCTCAGGCGAGTCGAAAGCCGGCGGGACCGCGCCCTAAGAAAAAGGAGCGATGACGGTGCGTGGATTTGTGTTGCTCATCGCGGGACTGATGTTGAGCGGTTGCATGACCGCGGGGACGCTCGAGCCGGCATCCGACGCCAATTTGAATCCGCGCGACCGCAAGCTGCTCGCCAGCGCGCCCTACGCCAAGGCGTCAATTCCGGAAGCCTATCAGCGCCACATCGTCGACTATCACCGCAACGAAGCGCCCGGTTCGATCGTCATCGATTCCGACGCGCGCTATCTCTACTACGTGCTGGCGAACCGCAAAGCGATCCGCTATGGCGTCGCCGTCGGCGAAGAAGCGCTGACGTTTTACGGCATCGCCAAAGTCGGCCGCAAGGAAGAGTGGCCGTCCTGGACGCCGACCGCGGAGACCAGAAAGCGGCTCGGCGACATCCCGGCCTATGTCGCGCCCGGCCCGCACAATCCGATGGGCGCGCGCGGCATTTATCTGTTTCAGGGCAGCAAGGACACGCTGTTCCGCATCCACGGCACCAACCAGCCGGAATATATCGGCGAGGCGATTTCGTCGGGCTGCATCCGCATGACCAACGAAGACGTCATCGATCTATTCAACCGGGTGAAGATGGGTGCGATCGTTGTCGTGCTGGCGCCCAAGCAGGGCGACTCGCCGCACAATCCGCGTATGGCGTCATCGGGGATTCTTGCCGCGACGCAGTGAGCTTTCGAGGGGGCTGATGCAACGGCGCTGGGCCACTAGTGTCCCGAATCCGAAGTTCGCACACCCCTGCTGCGAGCACTCTTGCGAACTTCGGATTCAAAAGGGACACTAGGAATCATAGCGTTGCTAGTGTGGCTTGGGTTCAGAAGTTCCCTCCTGCCCCGGCCGAAAGAAATGGGCAACTTCTTAACCGCCACACTAGGCCCGGCGCCGTTGTCATTTCAGCGGCGCGTCACAGCTTGCCGCGGGCGGAACGCTTGCCGTCGAATTTCGGGCGCGGGACCGGCAGCGGCAC
>JBKKAF010000012.1:0-4746 GCA_046714775.1 Xanthobacteraceae bacterium
TGCCCAGGCCTGGATTCTGCCCGAGGAAATTCGCTTGCGGTTCCAGGAGATCAAACTCACCGTGGAACTGGCGCGCACCGGCACCGCGGTCAGCACCTATAATATCCTGCTCGACGAAGGCCGCCCGGTGGCTGCCGGGCTGATCGCAGTCGACTGAGGCGCGGATTTTGTGTGAGCATGATCTTTTCCGAAAACCGGTTCCCACTTTTCGGGATCATGCTCTACGCTTGGCGCCATGCAGGAGGCATTCGCCCATTGCGAAGCGCTGGTGCGGGCGGCGGACAAGGACCGTTTCCTGGCGACGCTGTTCGCGCCCGCGGCCGATCGCGGCGCATTGTTGGCGCTCTATGCTTTCAATAGCGAGATCGCCCGGGTGCGCGAGCTGGTGCGCGAACCGTTGGCCGGGGAGATCCGCCTGCAGTGGTGGCGCGATGCGCTCGGCGGCCTGGCGCGGGGCGATGCCGAGGCCAATCCGGTCGCTGCGGCTTTGCTCGCCACCGTCACGCGCTACCGGCTGCCGCCGCAGGCGCTGCTCGATCTGATCGAGGCGCGTCGCTTCGATCTCTACAACGAGCCGATGGCGTCGTTGGCTGAATTCGAGGCCTATGCCGGCAACACCGCTGCAACGCTGATCGAGCTTGCGGCGCAAATCCTCAACGAGGGACAGAACCCGAACATTCGGACGCTGGCGCGCCATGCCGGGCTCGCGCATGCGCTTGCGGGCCTGCTCAAGGCGCTGCCGGTCCATGCCGCGCGCGGCCAGCTCTACCTGCCGCTCGATGTGCTGCAGCGCCACGGCGTGTCCCCCGATGACCTCGCGGCCGGGCGCGCCACGCCCGAACTGCGTGCCGCGCTGGCGGAGCTTCGGGTGCTGGCGCGGCGGCAACTTGCTGCCGCGCGCGATCTGCTGCCCGCAGCGCCGCCGAGGGTGCTGCCGGCGCTGCTGCCGGTGACGCTCGTCCGGCCGGCGCTCGATCGCATGGATCGCGCCGACTACGACCCGTTTGCGCCGCTTGAACTGCCGCAATGGCGGCGGCAATGGCGGCTCTGGCGTGCCGCCCGACGCGGGCTGGCGCGCGCGTTTTAGGGTTTACTCGGCCGCGACGCGGTTCGCGCCCGCGATCCAATGGTCAAGATCGGCCAGCGCGCGGGCGGACAGCGCTCGCTTTCGCCCGAGCGTTTTCGCCGAGTGGCGGCCGTCGCCATGCTCGCGCGCCGGCGGAGCGGTAAGCGGCGGGAACAGACCGAAATTGACATTCATCGGCTGAAACGAGCGCGGGCCGGCGTCGATGGTTGCGACATGGCCGCCGGTGATGTGGCCAAGCAACGCGCCGATGGCCGTGGTGGGCGGCGGGGCGCTCAAGGGCTCGCCCAGCCGCTCGGCCGCGGCAAACCGGCCGGCCAACAGGCCGATGGCGGCGGATTCCACATAGCCTTCGCAACCGGTGATCTGGCCGGCGAAGCGCAGCCGCGGCTCCGCGCTCAGCCGCAGCGTCTGATCGAGCAGGTTTGGAGAGTCCAGAAACGTGTTGCGATGCAGGCCGCCGAGGCGAGCGAATTCCGCCCGCTCCAGGCCCGGAATGCTGCGGAAGACGCGCAGCTGCTCGCCATGTTTCAGCTTGGTCTGGAAGCCCACCATGTTGAACAAGGTGCCAAGCCGATTGTCCTGCCGCAGCTGCACCACGGCATAGGGCTTGTCGTCCGGGGCATGCGTATTGGTCAGGCCGAACGGCTTCATCGGCCCATGACGCAGGGTTTCGCGTCCGCGCTCCGCCATCACCTCGATCGGCAGGCAGCCGTCGAAATAGGGCGTGGTGGCTTCCCACTCGTGGAAACTGACCTTCTCGCCCGCGATCAGCGCGTCGATGAAGCCGTCATATTGCGCGCGTGTCAGCGGGCAATTGAGGTAGTCGGCGCCGGAGCCCATCGGGCCCACTTTGTCATAGCGCGATTGCAGCCAGGCCACCGACATGTCGATCGACTCGCGATGCACGATCGGCGCGATGGCGTCGAAGAAGGCGAGCGCATCGGCGCCGGTGCGGGCGCGAATGGCATCGGCCAGCGCGGGCGAGGTGAGGGGGCCGGTGGCGATGATGACCTTGTCCCAATCCGCCGGCGGCAGGCCGGGGATTTCCTCGCGATGCAGCGCGATCAGCGGATGCGCCGAGAGCGTATCGGTGATGGCGGCGGCAAAGCCGTCGCGGTCCACCGCCAGCGCGCCGCCCGCCGGGACCTGATTGGCATCGGCCGCGCGCATCACCAGCGAGCCGAGCCGCCGCATCTCCTCATGCAGCAAACCGACGGCGTTGTGCTCCTTGTCGTCGGAGCGGAACGAATTGGAGCAGACCAGTTCGGCCAGCGCCGCGGTCTTATGCGCCGCGGTGGTGCGCACCGGGCGCATTTCATGCAGCACCACCGGAACGCCGCGCGAGGCGATTTGCCAGGCGGCCTCGGAGCCGGCCAGCCCGCCGCCAATGATGTGCACGGGTCTCATGGATGAATTCATGCCGGATAGGTAGGCCGTGCGCGGGTCACCGGCAACGGCGGCGGGTCGACAAATGTCACCCGGCTACGTTCCGTTGGTGACGCTGGCGCCGCCGAAGCGCTCCTTCCAGCGTGCAATAACCTCGCGGTTGTAGACATTGTCGGGCACTTTTCCTGCCAGCGCGGCCAGCACCGAGCGCGTCGCCCAATTGATGCCGGGCCGCAATTCGCCGCCTTCGGTATAGGACGCCGAGTGCGGCGACAGCAGCACGCGGTCGCCCAGTCTGCGCAACGGCGATTCCGCCGGAAGCGGCTCCTCCTCGAAGGCGTCGATCGCGGCGCCGCGGACGCGGCCCTGCTCGATGGCGCGCGCCAAGGCCGCTTCGTCGACCACCTTGCCGCGGGCGGTATTGATCACGATGGCGTTGGGCTTCATCAGTTTGAGTTCGGCGTCGGACAGCATGCCGCGGGTTTCCTTGGTCAGCACGACGTGGAAGGTCACCACGTCGGATTCCCGCAGCAGCGTCTCGTAGTCGACCGGCGTGACGCCGTGCATCAGGAAATGCGCGGGTGGAATATAGGGGTCGTAGGCGATGATGCGGGCACGCCAGGGCGCCAGCAGATTGGCGACCCGGGTGCCGATGCGGCCGAGCCCGACGATGCCGATGGTCTGTCCCGGATAGCCGTCCGACACCCTGCTTCCGACATAGGTGGCGACATTCTCCGGCTCGCGCCATTTGCCGGCGCGCACGTCGGCGTCGCGCTCGCGCACCCGCTTGAGCAGCGCGAGCATCATGGCGACCGC
The DNA here is from genome assembly GCA_046714775.1 of Xanthobacteraceae bacterium. GTDB lineage: Bacteria > Pseudomonadota > Alphaproteobacteria > Rhizobiales > Xanthobacteraceae > VAZQ01. Next base: position 3,290 of record JBKKAF010000012.1, read on the forward strand.
GGTTTCCGACACGCCGAAGCAATTGGCTTCGGTCGGCGAATGACAGACCAGAATGCCGAGGTCGGTGGCCGCCTCGGTATCGACGTCGTCGACGCCGACGGTGTATTTGGCCACGATCCGCAGCCGCTGCGACGCCTCCATGACGCGCCGGCTGATGGGGGTATGGCGGATCGAGGTGCCCATCAGGGCCACCGCGTCGCGCGCTGCGGTGGCCAGTGCATCCTCATGACTGCCGCGCGGCTGTTGCCAGGCGCGATCGCCATAGGCGAGCTCATAACCGGCGCCTTCCAGCGATTTGATGATTTCGGGCGGCTCCTCGCGGCGGGCAAAGATCAGGACTTTGGGCTTCGACATGGGTGAGGTCTGCGGGCGGGTTGGGTGGCGGGGTTCAAAACTATGCCATGAGGCCGGCGTTTCCACGAAGCATCTTTTCGCCGAGTGTCCCGAATCCGAAGTTCGCACAACCGTGCTGCGAGCCCTCTTGCGAACTTCGGATTGAAAGGGAAACTAGCAATCATAGCGTTGCTAGTGTGGCTTTGGTTCAGAAGTTCCCTCCTGACCCTGCCGCAAGCAATGGGGAACTTCTGAACCGCCACACTAGCCGAAGGCCAAATTTTTGTAGTTGTTTTGAACGGGTTGCAGACGCTGCCGCGTGTGCTGCATGGCGCACCCGCAGCGACGTGCTTTGCGTCAGGCCGGCGAATGAAGCAAGCTCCGCGCAACAGTCCGCAGGGGCACCCATGTGGCCGGATCGCCGTCTCCTTGATCTGTTGAAGATCGAGCATCCGATCGTGCAGGCGCCGATGGCCGGCGCCATGGATTGGGAATTGGCCGTCGCGGTCGCCGAAGCGGGCGGCCTTGGCTCGCTGCCGAGCGCGGTGCTGACCGCCGATCGGGTGCGTGAACAGATGACCAAGTTTCGCGCGCGAACGCGCAAGCCGGTCAATCTGAACTTTTTCTGTCACACGCCGCCGGTGCCCAGCAATGCGCGCGAAGTGCAGTGGCGCGAGCGGCTCAAGCCCTATTATCAGGAATTCGGCATCGATCCCGGCGCGCCGATCCCGGCAAGCGGGCGCGCACCGTTCGACGAGGCCTTTTGTGCCGTGGTGGAGGAAACCAAACCGGAAGTGGTGAGCTTCCATTTCGGACTGCCGGAGCCGGCGCTCGTGCGGCGCGTCAAGGCCGCCGGCTGCCTGGTCCTCAGTTCCGCCACCACCGCCGCCGAGGCGCGCTGGCTCGAACAGCGCGGCGCCGACGCCATCATCGCGCAGGGATACGAAGGCGGCGGTCATCGCGGCATGTTCCTCACCGACAATGTGGCGGCGCAGGTCGGCACTTTTGCGCTGGTGCCGCAAGTGGTGGATGCCGTGCAGGTTCCGGTGATCGCGGCGGGCGGCGTCAGCGATGCGCGCGGCATTGCCGCCGCCTTCGCGCTCGGCGCCGCCGGCGTGCAGATC
>JBKKAF010000013.1:0-8668 GCA_046714775.1 Xanthobacteraceae bacterium
TGATCAGCGAGGGCCGTACCGCCAGTTCGCAGATCGAGCGGCGCATGAGCGCGGTCGACCGTACGGTTGCCGGCCTGCAGCATGAACGACCGCGCTTGCCGTCCGCCGACGCACCGCCGGCGACGCCGCTGGATCAGGCTTTGATCGAGATCGCCGCGCGCCAGCAGGCGCTCGACGGCCAAGGATTGGGTCAAGGATCGGGTCAAGGATCGGAGTCTGCCGGCGCTTGGGCGGCGCGCGCCGACCTGCCGCGCGCCTCGACGCAAAGCCTGTCCGGCCTTGAACATCAGCTGCGCAACATCACCACGCGGATCGAGACCTTGCGCCCCGGCATCGACACCGCGGTCGAGACGCTGCGTGACGACCTGGCCGAGATCGGCGTCATGCTGAAGGAAGCGATGCCGCGCCGCGCGGTCGAGGCGCTGGAAGAGGAGGTCCGCAATCTCTCCGAGCGCCTGCAAAACGGCCGCGGCCGTGGTGGTGGTGGTGATGGTGGTGGCGGCGCCGCCGCCATTGCCGGGCTCGAGCGCGGCCTAGCCGAGGTGCGCGACGCGTTGCGCACGCTGACGCCGGCCGAGAACCTCGTCGGATTCGACGAAGCCGTGAAAGGGCTTTCCGACAAGATCGACCGGATCGCCGCCAGCAGCCAGGACCCGGCGGCCTTGCAGCAGCTCGAGGGCACCATCGTCGCGCTGCGCGGCATTGTCTCCCATGTCGCCTCCAACGACGCGCTGACCAAACTGTCCGACGAAATGCGCGCGCTCGCCGCCCGGGTCGAGCAGGTGGCCAGTTCCGCCGGCAGCGGCGCCGATAGCCTGGCCACGCTCGAACAGCGGATCGCGACCATCGCCGATGCGCTGCATGCGCGTAATCAAGGCGAGGGTGGGTCGCATGAACTCGAAGTCGTGCTGCGCGGACTGACCGACAAGATCGAGCGCATCGCGCTCACGCCCGGCGACCAGATCGCGCTCGGTCACCTCGAAGACCGTATCGCCAAGCTGGTCGAGAAACTTGACGCCTCCGATGGCCGGCTGAACCATCTGGAAGCGATCGAGCGCGGCCTGGCCGAGCTGCTCATCCATCTGCAACATCAGCGCCTGCCGCAGGCGGTACGCGACATTGCCGCCACCCCGCCTGTGGTCGACGTGCTCAAGCGCGACGTAGCGCGCACCGTGGACTCGCTCGAGGCCGTGCACGGAACGGTGGAGCAGGTGGTCGACCGGCTGGCCATGATCGAGACCGACATACGCGGCCGTCCCGCTGCGCCGGCCGAAGCGGCCAAGCTGCCGGCGGCCGGAACTCTGCCAGTTGCGCAACAGACAGCCCCGGTCCCGCAGGCCAATACACTCCCGGCCGTCGACGCACCGGCGCCGAGCAAGCCGGCGCCGCCGCTGCCGCAAGAGCGGCGCGCCATCGATCCCAGCCTGCCGCCGGACTATCCGCTGGAACCCGGCATCGCCAGCGGCCGCAGCCGCCAGCCCGGCTCGCCGGCCGATCGCATCGCGGCCTCCGAGGCCGCCCTTGGTCCGGCCAAGCCGCCGGTCATTCCCGATCCCGGCGGCAAGGCGAATTTCATTGCCGCCGCCCGCCGCGCCGCCCAGGCGGCCGTGAACGAGACGCCGGCGCCCGTCTACAGCGATAAGCGACCTGCCGCCGAAAAGGCCAAGGCGGACGCACCCGGCGGCCTGGGCAGCCGCATCACCCAGCGCATGCGCAAATTGCTGCTGCGCTCCAGCGCCGCATTGCTGCTGGTGGCATCGCTCTATGCCGGCGCCCAAGTGTTCAGTCTCCAAGTGTTCAGTCTCCAGGTGTTCAGTCTCTTTGACCAAATCAGCGCGCCGGCGACCGACGTGACGGCGGCGCCGGATCCGGCACCGCTCACCACCGCCCCGGTGGCACCAGCCGAAGCGCCGCCCGCGGCGATCGTCGGGCCGACGACAAAAAGCGTGGTCGATCGAGTCACCACGGGCTCGGTTCCGCAATCGGAGCCGGCGGCGCAGGCAAAGCTTCCGGGCGAACCGCCCGCCGCCGCCCGCGCGACCGCGGCCGATCGGCTGCCGGCCGCCATCGGCAGCGGGGGGCTGCGCACCGCCGCCGCACGCGGCGACGCCGCCGCCGAATATGAAATCGCCGTGCGCTATGCCGAAGGCCGTGGCATCCCGCCGAACCTGGCGGCGGCGGCAGAATGGTTCGAGCGCGCCGCCAAGCAAGGTCTGGCGCCCGCCCAGTTCCGTCTCGGCGGCTTCTACGAAAAAGGCCTCGGGGTGAAGAAGGACCTCGAATCCGCGCGCCGTCACTACATCGCGGCTGCTCAGGCCGGCCACGCCAAGGCGATGCATAATCTCGCGGTGCTCTATGCCGAGGGCGCCGACGGCAAGCCCGACTATCAGATGGCGGCGCGCTGGTTCCGCAAGGCAGCCGAGCATGGCATTGCCGATAGCCAGTACAACCTCGGCATCCTTTACGCGCGCGGCATCGGGGTCGGGCAGAACCTGGCGGAAGCCTACAAGTGGTTCACGCTCGCCGCCCGCGAAGGCGACAAGGATTCCGCCAAAAAGCGCGACGATGTCGGCAGCCGGCTCGACCAGCCGTCGCTGGCGGCGGCGCGGTTGGCGACCCAGACCTGGACCCCCGAGCCGCAGCCCGAGGCGGCTATCCAGGTCAAGACGCCGGCCGGCGGCTGGGACGGCATCGCCGCGCCCAAGCGCAAGGCCCGCACGGTCGGACCCAAGGCGGAAGCGCCGGCCGCACAGCCCTAAATTCCTGCACAACAAAAACCCGCTGCGGACGTGCCTGCCGCGGCGAAGCCCGGTAGAGTGCGATCATCGACCTGCTGAGTGATGAGTCTCGGTCCTGTTCGCGGGGGTGTCGTGCCGGCGGTGCCTGAGCGGCGAATGAGCACGCAAGCCGGTCCCGCCGATCTGTTCCGAGTTCGTCGAACTCTTCCGGTCCCCGCCACGCTGTGGGAGGCCCGATCAACTTTTCTCGCCTGCCGCACGGCCCCGGTGGTATCCGGCTGCGTGGAACGCTACACCAACGCTACACCGGAGCTGCGAACCGACGGAATAATCCGTGCAAATTTATCTTCCGATCGCCGACCTGCCGGTCAATATTTTTCTCATCCTGGCGATGGGACTGGCGGTCGGATTCATCTCCGGCATGTTCGGCATCGGCGGCGGCTTTCTGATGACGCCGCTCCTGATCTTCCTCGGCATCTCACCGGCGGTCGCGGTCGCGAGCGTCACCAGCCACATCGCCGCCTCGTCGCTGTCGGGCGCCATCAGCTACTGGCGACGCCGCGCGGTCGATGTCGCGCTCGCCTTCATGCTGCTGGCCGGCGGCATTATCGGCACCGCATCCGGGGTCTGGCTGTTCACGATGCTGCGCGCCGTCGGGCAGCTCGATATCACCATCGGCCTGTCCTACGTGACGCTGCTCGGGGCCGTCGGCGGGTTGATGGTGCTGGAAAGCGTGCGCGCCATCCTTCGCGCGCGCCAGGGCAAGCCGGTGGAGCTGCGCCGGCCGGGCAGCCATACCTGGTTTCATGGACTGCCGTTCAAGGTGCGCTTCAAGCGCTCGCGCATCTATGTGTCGGCCATCCCGGTCTGGGCGATCGGCTTCGTGATCGGCTTCGTCGGCGCGGTGATGGGGATCGGCGGCGGGTTTTTGCTGGTGCCGATGCTGATCTATCTGCTGCGGGTTCCGACCGCGACCGTGATCGGCACCTCGATGGTGCTCACTTTGGTCACCATGGCCTCGGCAACCGTCATGCACGCCGCGACCAACCATCTGGTCGATGCGGTGCTGGCGCTGATCCTGATGGTCGGCGGCGTCACCGGCGCGCAATTCGGCGCCCGCGCCGGGCAGAAAATCAGCGGCGAGCGGCTCAGGTTGCTGCTCGGCCTCTTAGTGCTGGCGGTCGGCATCCGGTTTGCCCTGAACCTGGTGCTACAGCCGGAGGACCTTTTCATTCTGCGGCCGCTGGAGAGCGGCCCATGAAGCGGCTCTCCACGCTCGCGCTCAGCGTCGCTTTGGCGGCGATCGCGCCGCCGGCCGTCGCCGAACGGCTGGTCACGTCGCTGTCCAATCATCGCGTGATGGTGACCTCGAATTTCACCGGCGATGAGGTGGTGCTGTTCGGCGCAATCGAGCAGGATACCGCGTCGCGGCCGCGGCGGGGCGGCTATGACATTGTCATCACCGTGATCGGGCCGCGCGAGACAGTCGTCACCTATCGCAAGGATCGGATGCTCGGCATTTGGCTCAATGTCGAATCCCGGACCTTCGAGAAGATCCCGGCCTATCTCGCCGCGCTGGCCAACCGGCCGCTCGATGCCATCGCCAATGCGGAAACGCTGCGCCGCCTGCAACTTGGATTGGAGAACTTCTACTACCCGCAGCGCACCGGCCCGGGCACGTCCGACGTGGTGCGCGACGATCCGTTCCGCCGCGCCTTCCTGCGGCTGAAGCAGGAAAGCGGCCTCTATCGCGAGGAAAACAACGGCGTGACGTTTTTCACGCCGCTGTTGTTCCGCGCTTCAATCCCGCTGCCCGCCCAGGTTCCGATCGGCAATTACGAGGTCGACGTGAAACTGTTCGCCGACGGCGCCTTGATCGCGCGCACCACCTCGGCGCTGGAAGTCTACAAAGCCGGGTTCGAGCAGGTGATCGCCTCGGCCGCGCAAAACCACGGCGTGCTCTATGGACTGGCCACGGTAGCGATGGCGCTTGCCACCGGCTGGTTCGCCTCCGTGGTGTTCAGGCGGGATTGATCAATCGCGCAGGCAGCGCTTGGCCGCGATCGTATAGAGCCGGCCCTCGCCCAGCATATGGGCGGTGAACGTCAAAGTGGGAAACACCTCGGCGAAGGCGCGGTCGCGCACGTTCAAGCCGCCGGCATAAGCGCCGAAGGCCGGCATCACCATGCGTTGTCCATCGACGGCAAAACAGCGCCGGCTGATGGTGCGGCCGCGCTGGGTGACGCGGGCGACCGGATGCAGATGACCGGCGATCTCGCCCTCGCTGCCGCTCGGGGCGTGGCGGAAGGTCACGGCCGCGAGGGTGACAAAGCCGGCGAAGGCGCCGCCGATGCCCGCTGCCGGTTCTGGATCGTGGTTGCCGGTGATCCAGATCCAGTCGCGTCCGCGCTGCAACGCATGCAAATCGGCGCGGTCGCCGTCGGCGAGCCGGCCCGGTCCCCTACCGTCGTGAAAGCTGTCGCCGAGCGCAATGACCAGACGCGGCGCATAGCGGGCGATGAGCTGCGTCAGACGCGCCAGCGTCGCCGCGGTATCGTAGGGCGGCAAAAAGACGCCGCGCGCGGCAAAGCTCGAACCCTTTTCCAGATGCAGATCGGCGACCACGAGCAGCCCTTGCTCCGGCCAATACAGCGCGCCGGCGCAATCGGCGGTCAGCGTGACGCCGGCAACCACGATCGACCCCTCCCAGCTGTGGGGGGGTGAATCGGGAATCGGGCTCCGGGAGGTGCTGGTGTGCATGACAAAGGCTTCTATGGACGATTCGGCCCCCGACGCGCGAGTGCCCGCGTACCTTCCGGTCGGGCGGGTGCTCATCCCTTAGAGCATGATCCCGAAAAGTGGGAACCGGTTTTCGGAAAAGATCATGCTCAAACAAGAAGCTAGACCATGATCCGATTCAATTAAATCGGATCATGGTTTAGCTGCGAAGGCGTGTGACGCGCGCACCAGATCGCCGACCACCATGAGCTCTTCCTGATCGCGCGGCCCGTAGACCATGACGATATTGCCGGGCAGGCCGTGCTTGCCGGCGAGTGGATGCAGCTCCGCCCAGCCGTTCCCGATCACCGGGTCGAGGATCGCGGGCGGCAGCACCATGTGCAGGCTGCCGTCGCGCGGCGGATGGATATGGGCGAACTCGTGCTCGATCATGAAGGCCTCGCGCTTGGCGTTCGCGCAGTCCGGGAGGCAGAACGCGCGCGCACCGGGCACGGAGATCGCGCTCGGCCCGGTGGTCACGCCAGGGAGTGCCCGCGCCAAGGCGAACACCTGTTCCTGCAGATCAGCCGGCGCGTTCTGATCGAGCTGGGTATGCGGATTGGTCGGCGTCGTGCGCGGGCGTGGGCCGGGGCGCTTCTTTGAAAGATAGGTTTGCATGTGTTCACGATAGCGCGATCGCGGCCGCGCGGCCACCGATCATCCCATCGCCTCTTTCACGAGTTCCGCCTCCGCCTCCGCGAGCAAGACATCGGAGGCCTCGCCGTAGACCGATTCACGGCCGATCTCCAGCATCACCGGCACCGCCAGCGGCGAGACGCGATCGAGCGCCTTATGGACGATCTGCCCACGGATCCGCGTGAGCATTTCGCCGAGGCGGCGGATGTCGAGCAGCCCGTTGGCGGCATCCGCGCGCGCCGCCCGCAGCAGGATGTGGTCGGGCTGGTGGCGGCGCAGCACGTCATAGACCAGATCGGTGGAGATCGTCACCTCGCGGCGCGACTTCTCCTTGCCGGGAAAGCGCCGCTCGATCAGGCCGGCAATGATGGCGCAGGTGCGGAAGGTGCGCTTCATCAGCGCCGATTCCGCAAGCCAGGCTTCCAGGTCGTCGCCCAGCATGTCTTCGTCGAACAGCGCGGCAAGCGAGAGTTCGCCGCGTTCGATCGCCTGCCCGATATCGCCCAGGCCCCAGACGCCGAGCGCATATTCGTTGGCGACGAAACCGAGCGGGCGAAGCCGCGCGCGCTCGAGCCGGCGCGTCAGCAGCATGCCGAGCGTCTGATGCGCCAGGCGGCCTTCGAACGGATAGCAGACGAGATAATGCTTATTGGCGCGAGGGAATGTCTCGACCAACAGATCGCGGCGGCCGGGCAGCAGCGAGCGCCATTCCTGGATTTCCAGCCATTCGCGCACCTGGTCGGGCAACGCGCGCCACTGCGCGTGGTCGGCAAAGATGTCGCGCACGCGGTCGGCCAGATAAGTCGAGAGCGGAAACTTGCCGCCCTCATAGGCCGGAACTTTGGGATCTTCCGAGGTGGCGCGCGAGACATAGACCTCGTCTTCGACCAGCGACTCGTATCGGAGGACCTCGCCGGCGAACACGAAGGTGTCGCCCGGCGTGAGCGTCTCGATGAAATATTCCTCGACCTGGCCGAGCAGGCGCCCGCCGCGCGGAATCATCCTGGAAGCGCGTGAGCGAACGAGCCGCACCTTGAGCATGTCCGCCTCGACAATGGTGCCGACATTCATGCGGTAGCGTTGCGCGATCATCGGATGCGCGACCCGCCAGCGGCCGTCCTTGCCCTGCCGGATTTTTGCGAAACGCTCATAGGCTTTCAGCGCATAGCCGCCGGTGGCGACAAAATCGAGCACGGAGTCGAAATCCGCGCGCGCCAGCCCGGCATAGGGCGCGGCGCTTCTCACCTCGGCATAGAGCGCGTCGGCCAGGAACGGCTCGCCGCAGGCGGAGCCCAGCACGTGCTGCGCCAAAACGTCGAGCGCGACCACAAGTGGGCTATCGCCGACTTGTGCATTTAACGGCCCGTCTCGGGTAAACCCGAGATGGCTGCGCGCCGGCGGCGTGTCTTGCGCCTTGTCGGCGACGGCACCGAGCGCGGCGCGGCATTCCAGCACCTCAAAGCGGTTGGCCGGCACCAGCACGCCTTTGGACGGCTCGTCCATGCGGTGATTGGCGCGACCGATACGTTGCAGCAGGCGCGAGGCGCCCTTGGGCGCGCCGACATTGATCACCAGATCGACGTCGCCCCAGTCGACGCCGAGATCGAGCGACGAAGTGCACACCACCGCACACAGCCGGCCCTCCGCCATGGCGGCTTCGACCTTGCGGCGCTGCGCCACGTCGAGCGAGCCGTGATGCAGCGCGATCGCCAGCCCATCGTCATTGATGTGCCAGAGCTCCTGGAAAATGCTCTCGGCCTGGCTGCGGGTGTTGACGAAGACGAGCGTGGTCTTGTGACGCTTGATCAGCTCGTACATTTCACCGAGCGCGTGATGGGCGGAATGGCCGGCCCAGGGCAGATGCTCGGCGGTGTCGAGCATGCTCACGTCGGGCGGGGCGCCGTCATCGGCGATCACCAGATCGGCAAGCGCCTCACCCTGTGCAGGCTGCTGCACCAGAAAGCGCCGCAAGTCGTCAGGCGTCGCCACCGTCGCCGACAGTCCAACGGTGGTCAGTTCAGGCGCCAGCGCAAACAGCCGCGCGAGGCCGAGCGAAAGCAGATCGCCGCGCTTGGAGGTGACCAGGGCATGCAACTCGTCCAGCACGACGCGGCGCAACGTGCCGAACAGAAACGGCGCATCGGGCGACGCCAGAATGAGCGCCAGCTGCTCGGGCGTGGTGAGCAGGATATGCGGCGGGTCGCGGCGCTGGCGCTGGCGTTTGGATGCGGGCGTGTCGCCGGTGCGGGTCTCGATGCGGATCGACAGGCCCATCTCTGCCACCGGCCGCTCCAGGTTGCGGGCGATGTCAACCGCCAGCGCCTTCAGCGGCGAGATGTAGAGCGTGTGCAGGCCGCCTTCGCGGCGCAGATCGCGGCCGGTGGAGATGAGCTTCCTTTTTTCACCTCCCCCGCTTGCGGGGGAGGTCGCCGCGCCATAAGCGCCTTCACGCGCGTCCATAGCCCGTTGCAGACGGGCGTAACCGCCCTTGAGGACGCGCTTTGGCGCGGCGGGAG
>JBKKAF010000014.1:0-5832 GCA_046714775.1 Xanthobacteraceae bacterium
GTGGAGGGCGGCCGGCTGGCGCGGCTGGCCGGCCGGATTCCGAAGCTCGACCATGCGGAGCCATCCAGCCCGCAATTCGGCCTTGTCGGCACGTGAGGCTTCCCGATCCGAAGCTGCTGCTGGTGACTGACCGCCGGCAGGCGCGGCTTTCACTTCCGGTTATCGCGGCGGCGGCCTTCACCGCCGGATGCCGCTGGCTGAGCGTGCGCGAAAAGGACCTGTCCGACGAGGATCAGGTCGCACTGGCGCGCAGCCTGCTGCCGCTGGCGCGACGGCACGGCGCCGCGCTGATGGTGCATGGCGAGGCCGCCTTGGCCCAGGCCGCCAGCGCCGACGGCGTGCATCTGCCGGCAGGCCGCAATGCAGCGGACGCACGCGCAATGTTTGGAAAGAGCAAGCTCATCGGGGTGTCGATCCACACCGTCACCGAAGCGGAAGCGCTCGATCCGGACGTGATCGACTATGCGATTGCCGGGCCGGCCTATGAGACCGCGAGCAAACCCGGCTATGGTCCGGAAATTGGCAAGATCGGCCTCGCCGAGATCGTCGGCGCGGCGCGTGTGCCGGTCCTCGCCATCGGCGGGATCAATGCCTCGCGGGTGGCCGAGGTGGTGGCGGTCGGCGCGGCGGGTGTTGCCATCATGGGCGGCGTCATGCGTGCCGCCGATCCCGCCCAAGCGGTGAGGGCGCTCCTGACGACGCTTGCGGGGATGCGTTAGTTTTTTGTTTGCGCATGATCTTTTCCGAAAACCGGTACCCACCCCGGATCAAGTCCGGGGCAGGCTTTTTCGGGATCATGCTCATTATTCGAGCATAATCTTTTCCGAAAACCGGTTCCCACTTTTCGGGATCATGCTCATCCGCGCCCGCGATAGGGCGCGACGCCCTGGTCCGGCACCCAGACGCCGCCGGGCAGCTTGCCGGCCTGCCAGAACACGTCGATCGGCATGCCGCCGCGCGGATACCAATAGCCGCCGATCCGCAGCCACTTTGGGCGCAAGAGTGCCACCAGCGTCTTGCCGATCGCCACCGTGCAATCCTCGTGAAAGGAGCCGACGTTGCGGAAGCTGCCGAGATAGAGCTTCAGCGACTTCGACTCCACCAACCACTTTGCCGGCACGTAATCGATCACCAGGTGAGCGAAGTCCGGTTGCCCGGTGATCGGGCAGAGCGTGGTGAACTCGGGCGCGGTGAACCGGGCCACATAATGGGTGTCGGCGTGCGGATTGGCGACGCGGTCGAGCGCAGCCTCGGCCGGCGACGCGGGCAGGCGGCTGTTCTTGCCAAGGTGACGGGGCGCGCGCGCCATGGGATCTCGCGTTATAGGCCGGTGATGTGGTTGCGCAATTCGAGCGGCGCCGCAATGGTTTTCAGGGTTTCGAAACCCTCGCCGGTGCCGAGAATGGTGACGTCGCCATAATCGAGGATGCGCCCGAGGACGGACTGGTCGACCTGCACGCTCTCGACCTTTTCCATGTTCATCTCATTGGTCTTGCGCCGGATAAAACCGGTTTTGTAGATGACGCGGCGGTCCGTGACCGCGATCTCGGTCGTCCAGCGGATAAACCATTCGCGGAACAACAACCCGAGCGCGATGATCCCGAGCAGCGCCGCGACAGAGAGCCAGAATGTGCTCCGAGCCTGGTCGATCTGGGCCAGCACAAGGACAGCGCCGGCCAACAGCGCGAGAAACAAGCCCGGCAGATACACCACCCAGTGAATCCTGGCCGTATGACGGACTTGCTCGCCTTCCCGCAACACGCGCCGGACATAGCTCATCGAATCCTCCGTCCGGCAGGATAACTGACGGGGTAAGGCCATGCCACGGGAGGGGGCAACCTCGCTCCCTGGCACCATCGGTTCCCATAGTTCTGCCGCACTTTCCGCAAGCCGACCGATCCTGTAGAAGCAGCCCGCCGCCGCCGCGCAATTAACCCTACAGGCTCCTATGACCGCCATTGTGGACATCATCGGCCGCGAAATCCTCGACAGCCGCGGCAATCCCACGGTCGAGGTCGATGTGGAGCTGGAAGACGGCTCGCAAGGCCGCGCTGCGGTGCCGTCCGGCGCTTCGACCGGCGCGCATGAGGCGGTTGAGCTGCGCGACGGGGACAACAGCCGCTATCAGGGCAAGGGCGTGCGCAAGGCGGTCGACGCGGTCAATGGCGAAATCTTCGATGCCGTCGGCGGCATGGAGGCCGAAGGCCAGGCCAAGATCGACGAAACCCTGATCGCGCTTGACGGCACGCCCAACAAGAGCCGGCTCGGCGCCAATGCCATTCTCGGCGTGTCGCTAGCGGTCGCCAAAGCCGCCGCCTCGGCCAACGGCCTGCCGCTCTACCGTTATGTCGGCGGAACGTCGGCGCGGCTGCTGCCGGTGCCGATGATGAACATCATCAATGGCGGCGCCCATGCCGACAATCCGATCGATATCCAGGAATTCATGGTGATGCCGGTCGGGGCGCCGTCGTTCGCCGAAGCGCTACGGGCCGGCGCCGAGATTTTCCATACGCTGAGAGGCGCGCTCAAGGCGGCCGGCCACAATACCAATGTCGGAGACGAGGGCGGCTTTGCGCCCAACCTGCCGTCGGCCGAGGCCGCGCTCGACTTTGTCGTCAAGGCCATCGCGCAGGCCGGATATCGTCCCGGCCAGGACGTGGTCCTGGCGCTCGACTGCGCTTCAACCGAGTTCTTCAAAAAGGGCGCCTACGACTATGAAGGCGAAGGAAAAATCCGCTCCAAAGAGCAGCAGGCCAACTATCTGGCGGAGCTCGTGTCCCGCTACCCGATCGTGTCAATCGAGGACGGCATGGCGGAAGACGATGCCGAAGGCTGGAAGCTGCTGACCGACCTGCTCGGCGGCAAATGTCAGCTGGTGGGCGACGATCTGTTTGTCACCAATGTCGCCCGGCTGGCGGATGGGATCGGCAAGGGCATCGCCAATTCGATCCTGATCAAGGTCAACCAGATCGGCACCCTCACCGAAACCCTAGCGGCAGTAGAAATGGCTCATAAGGCGGGTTACACTTCGGTGATGTCGCACCGCTCGGGAGAAACCGAGGATGCCACGATCGCCGACCTCGCAGTCGCCACGAACTGCGGTCAGATCAAGACTGGTTCGCTGGCACGGTCCGACCGCACGGCGAAGTACAACCAGCTGCTGCGCATCGAAGAGGAACTGGGCCCGCAGGCGCAATATGCCGGCAGGGCGGCATTGAAGGCCCTGAGTTGAGTCCGGGCGCTGAGGAGATCCTGCATGATGGACCAGTCTCTCGCATTGCAGTTCTCCGAGCGGCAGTTCGCGATCGAACGGCTAAGCCGTGCGATCGCCGCCTCGGTCGATGCCGCCTGTGCGAGCGCTGAGCCCTTCGATCACTTGGTCTTCGATCAGGTGTTTCCCGACGACGTCTATGCCGCCATGCTGGCCGCCATGCCGGTCGCCTCCGACTATCGGCCGATGGGCGGACGCGCCAAAGGGCTCGATGCGCCGGACGGCACCCACACCCGCGTCAAAATCGATCTGTTCCCCGAATACATCCGTCACCTGCCGCCGGAAAAACGCGCAGTCTGGGATGTGGTCGGCCAAGCGCTTTGCTCGCAGATACTGCGCAATGCCTTTGCGCGGCGGCTTGCGCCGGCACTGAAACGTCGGTTCGGGAGCAATGGCAGCGAAATCGGCCTGTATCCGATTCCGGTCCTCACGCGCGACATTCCGGGCTATCGCATCTTTCCGCACACCGACACGCGTTGGAAGGGGATCACCGTTCAGTTCTATCTGCCGCGCGACGCGTCGGCGATGCACATCGGCACCATCTTCCATCAAAAGCTCCCGGACGGCAGCCTGCCGAAGAAGACGCGGATGAAATTTGCCCCCAATAGCGGCTACGCGTTCGCCGTAGGCGACGACACCTGGCATTCGGCCGATCCGGTGGGGCCGGAGGTGACGACGAGGGACAGTATCCTGCTGACCTATTTCGTGGATGCCGGCCCGGTTCGCTACCTCCGCAATCGGGGCAAGCGCGTCGGCAACTTCTTTCTCAACGAAGTGCGCAACCGCTTGCGCCGTTAGGCCGCGCCGGCAAGCCGCAGCGCGGCATTAAAGGGGCCTTAACGCCGCCCGGGTCATTTTAGGCCATGGTCACCCGCAAGCGGCTTCGCACGATCCTCAATGCGCTCGCGCTCTACACCATGGCGGCCCTGGTGATCGGGTATTTCGGCGTCAATGCCTATACCGGCAATCATGGATTGCGGGCGAAACAGGACCTCGATCAGCAGATTGCCGAACTGACCGTCGAATTGAACGCGGTTCGCGCTGAGCGTGCCGACTGGGAACGCCGCGTATCGCTGCTGCAAACCGACAGCCTCGATCCCGATATGCTGGACGAACGTGCCCGGGCGCTGCTCGATTACGTCGATCCGCGCGATCTGACCATGCCGATCAGGCGGCCGTAAGCTGCTTCGGCCGCGTCAAGCCCAGGCTGAGGGCTTCCGTCAATAGCCTCGGAACTTCATCGCCGCGCCAACGAGCGCGCTTTCGCCCTGTGCGGTTTTCGGCTATGGGGTGAGCGCCGCACGATCCACGCCGCGCCGCCGGTTTTTGAGGAGAATTATGGCCGTCGCCAACAACAAACAACAAGCGGCGCCGTCCGTGCCCACGCGCCGGGCAGCCGAAGGCGACGCCGCCGGCCCCTCGTCCATGGTGCCGGAATTCAGCAAAGAGCAAGAGTTTGCCGCGCTGCGGGAGATGCTGCTGATCCGCCGCTTCGAAGAGAAGGCGGGCCAAATGTACGGCATGGGCCTGATCGGTGGCTTTTGTCACCTTTACATCGGCCAGGAAGCCGTCGTGGTGGGCATGCAGCTGGCGCTCAAGCCGGGCGATGCGGTGATTACCGGCTATCGCGACCATGGCCACATGCTGGCCTGCGGAATGGACCCCAAAGGCGTGATGGCGGAGCTTACCGGCCGCCAGCACGGCTATTCCAAGGGCAAAGGCGGCTCCATGCACATGTTCTCCCCGGAGAAAGGCTTCTACGGCGGACATGGCATCGTCGGCGCGCAAGTCCCGCTTGGCACCGGGCTGGCCTTCGCCAATCGGTATCGCGGCAACGACAATATTTCGATGACTTATTTCGGCGATGGCGCGGCCAATCAGGGCCAAGTCTACGAGAGCTTCAACATGGCCGCGCTCTGGAATCTGCCGGTCATCTACATCATTGAGAACAATCGCTATGCCATGGGCACCTCGGTGCAGCGCTCGTCGGCGCAGACGGATTTCTCCAAGCGCGGCGCGTCGTTCGATATTCCGGGCGAGCAGGTCGATGGCATGGATGTGCGCGCGGTGAAAGCCGCCGGCGACAAGGCCGTGAAGTGGTGCCGCGAAGGCAACGGTCCTTTCATTCTCGAAATGATGACCTACCGCTATCGCGGCCACTCGATGTCCGACCCGGCGAAATACCGCACGCGCGAGGAAGTCGAAAAAGTGCGCGGCGAACAGGATCCGATCGAGCAGGTGCGCGCACGCTTGTTGCAGAAAAAAATGGCGAGCGAAGACGATCTGAAGAAGATCGACGCCAAGGTGCGCGATATCGTCAACGAGGCGGCCGAGTTTGCCACCATCGATCCGGAACCGGATCCGTCGGAACTTTACACCGACATCTACGGCAGCGCGGCGCGGTGAACCGTTAGATGGCCACCCTCGCAACCATCGTCGCCGTTCTCGCCGGTGCGGGCGCGTTGGCGAGCTGGATCGCCGGCGTGGTGTTCTATCTCCGCACGCTGCGTTCGATCTCAGGCCCCGACGCCCGCCAGCTTAAATGGCAAGCAGTGGTGGGG
>JBKKAF010000015.1:0-5816 GCA_046714775.1 Xanthobacteraceae bacterium
CCAAGGGCAAGTCGGCCGCCGCGAAGTCTGATCCGAACACCGCGTTCATTCGCGCGCTCGACGATCTCGGCCGCAGCTTCGAGCCGAAGGCGAAGGGCAAGGACGGCAAGGGCAAGAAGGTTGCCAAGAAGAGCAAGGGTAAGAAGTCCGCGAAGAAGTCCGGCAAAGGCAAGGGCAAGGCCATGAAGGCCAAGTCCAGCAAGAGCAAGGGCGACAAGGGCAAGGGCGACAAGGGCAAGGCCAAATCCGACGCACCTAAGGCCGATGCACCCAAGGCCGATGCGGGCAAGGCGAAGAAGTAAGCCTGAGTTTTTTGACTCTCGCTTCTAGCCTTCAAGCGGCAACGTAATTGCCAGCTTCGGACACCCGGTAGGGTGTACGGGGCTGGCTGCGTTGCGCATCTTGGTGTGTCTTCCCGCTTGGGAATCAAAACGCCACGGCAGAGCCGTGGCGTTTTTTGTTGTCTGTAGAATTTGCGGTGAGCCGAACGGATCTGCGCGCGCCGTCCGCTTCGGCGGCGGCCGGTGTCGTTCAGCCGGCGGCCGCGTTGCGCGTCGATTTCGCGTCCGGCTGGTCCTGCGGCGCCGCGAACAGTTTCACCAAAGCGCGCTTGATCGCCGCCTGGCGGGGAGCGGCGGTGATTTGCGCTCCGAACAGGTCGGTGACGTAGAACACGTCCACCACGCGTTCGCCGAACGTCGCCACATGGGCGGAGGCGATATTGAGGCTGAGCCGCGACAGCGTGGCGGTCAGCTCGAACAGCAGGCCGGGCCGGTCGAGGCCGGTGACCTCCACCATGGTGTAGCGGTTTGACCACGAATTGTTGATGGTGACGTCGGGCTCGATGGCGAAGGCCTTGAGGCGGCCTTTCGGTGGTGCGCGTTTGGCCACCAGGTCCGGCAGCTTAAGATCGCCGCGCAACGCCTTTTCGATGGTTTCGGCAACGCGGGCGGCGCGCCGCTGCTCGTCCTCGTCGCGCTCGAACTCGCGCGACAGCGCAATGGTGTCGAGCGCGCGCCCGTCCGTGGTGGTGAAAATCTGCGCGTCGACGATGTTGGCGCCGGCCATCGCGCAGGCGCCGGCGATGGTCGACAGCAGCCAAGGATGATCGGGAGCAAACACGGTCAGTTCGGTGGCGCCGCGCGCTGCGTCGAAACCGGTCTTGATGGCGAGCGATTGTTCCGCGTCCTCCGCCGTCCGCAGGAAACGCGCATGGGCCAGTTTGTGAGGCAGGTCGACTTTCAGCCAATAGGCCGGATAGTGCCGGGCGACATAGGCCTCGATCCGCTCCGGCGGCCAGTCCGCCAGTTCGGCCTTGAACTCGGCTTGCGCCATGGCGACGCGCTGGGCGCGATTGACCTCGGAGAATCCGCCGGTCAGCGTGGGTTCGGTCTCGTAATAGAGCGTGCGCAGCAGTTGCGCCTTCCAGCCGTTCCACACCCCGGGGCCCACCGCCTTGATGTCGGCGGTGGTCAGGATGGCGAGCAGCTTCATGCGCTCCACCGATTGGACCACCCCCGCGAAATTCTCGATCGTCTTGCGGTCCGACAGATCGCGCGACTGCGCCACGCTCGACATCACCAGGTGTTGTTCCACCAGCCATGCCACCGTGTCGGTCTCGGCTGCGGAGAATCCGAGGCGAGGGCAGAACCGCCGCGCAACGCGGGCGCCGGCAATCGAGTGATCCTCGATGCGGCCCTTGGCGATGTCGTGCAGGAACAGCGCGACATAGAGCAGCGCGCGATGCTCGGGCTGGATGGTGCGCATCAGTTCGCTGGCGAATGCCATGTCCTCGCTTTGGCCGGCCTCGATTTCCGACAGGATGCCGATGCAGCGCAGCAGATGTTCGTCCACGGTGTAGTGGTGATACATGTTGAATTGCATCATCGCGACGATGCGGCCAAAGGCGCGCACGAAGTGCCCGAGCACGCCGGCTTCATTCATGCGCCGCAACACCGTCTCGGCATCGTTCTTCGAGGTCAGGATTTCCAGAAACAGCCGGTTGGCTTCCTCGTTCTCGCGCAGCTTGCCGTCGATCAGCTTGAGCGAGCGCCGGATCGCGCGCATCGCGTCGGGATGGAAGGCGAGGTTGTATTTCTGCGCGAGGTGGAACACGCGGATCAGATTGACCGGGTCGCGCTCGAATACGCTCGGCGCTGAATCGACCACCATGATGCGATTGTAGTCGACGATGAAATCGTCCGTTTCGGTGAGCGAGCGCCGCACCGGCGGCCGGAACTTGGCCATCACGCGGCTCAGTACCGGCATCGCCTTGGCCTGGCTGTCCTCCAGTTCGCCGCACAGAATGGCGGTGAGATCGCCGACGTCCTTGGCGATCAGGAAGTAATGCTTCATGAACCGCTCGACGTCCCGCAGACCCGGATGCTCGGTATAGCCGAGCCGCACCGCCACCTCGCGCTGGATGTCGAACGACAGGCGCTCTTCCGGTCGGCCGCTGACGAAATGCATGTGGCAGCGCACCGACCACAGGAAGTCCTCGCAACGCTTGAACAGCGCGTATTCCTGCTTGTCGAACACGCCCTTGTCGATCAATTCCTCCGGCTCGCGCACCCGGTAGACGTATTTGGCGATCCAGAACAAGGTGTGCAGGTCGCGCATCCCGCCCTTGCCGTCCTTGATATTGGGCTCGACCAGATAGCGCGACTGGCCGGCGCGCCGGTGGCGCTCCTCGCGCTCGGCGAGCTTGGCGGCGACGAATTCCGCGGCGGTGCCGGCCGCCACGTCCTTGTCGAAGCGGGCGGTCAACTCGTCGTACAGCTTGCGGTCGCCCACCAGATAGCGCGCTTCCAGGATGGCGGTGCGGATGGTCATGTCCGACTTGGCCTGCCGGATGCATTCATTGATCGAGCGGGTGGCGTGGCCGACCTTCAGGCCCATGTCCCACAGACAATAGAGGATGGCCTCGGCGACGGATTCACCCCAGGCGGTTTGCTTGTAAGGCAGGACGAACAGCAGATCGATGTCGGAGCCTGGGGCCAACCGGCCGCGCCCGTAACCGCCGGTGGCGACGATCGCCATGCGCTCGGCCTCCGAGGGGTTGCGCGAAGGATAAAGATGCTTCTCCGCAAACTCGAACAGCACGCGGATGATCTCGTCATGCATGACGCAGAGCCGTTCGGCGCAGCGCCGCCCGTGACGGTCCTGCAGCAGCATCTGCTCGGCGGTGGCGCGTCCCTGCAACAGCGCCGCCTTGAGCCGTTGTGCGACCGCAGTGCGCATCTCGCGTTCGTCGCCGCGATGGGCGCGGCTGAGCTGTTCAAGCTCGGCTGCAACGGCCGTCGCGTCGAACAGTTCGGCGGAGCGGGGCGGAGCATGGTTGGCGGCGGTCAGCATGGCTCTCCGGATAGCGGAGGGCGGTGGTCGTGTCACGATTCACTCCGGACGGCGGCAAGCAAAGGCCAAGGCCCTCCAGAGCTCGTCGAAATAGATTTTTCTAGTATTTTCATGTTATATATGATAATTATCCAATATAACGGTATCTTATAGAATAATTATACTGGCGATCACGTTGACCTTTCCATCGAGGCGGCTATTGCGCGTGAAGAACGGGTGCCGATCGAGGTCAAGCTCAGCCGGGTGTGATTAGGGTCTTGCTTTTTGCGTGAGCATGATCTTTTCCGAAAACCGGTTCCCACACGGATCAAGTCCGGGGCAGGCTTTTTCGGGATCATGCTCTATCGGCCGCCTTCGCCTTCAGCGCATAGAGCGCTTCCAGGGCGTCGCGCGGCGACATCTCGTCGGGATGCAGCGCCTTGAGCGCCGCGACCACGGTCGCAGCGGCATCCGGCGGCGCCTCGGACGCCGGTTTCGGCGCGGCGGAAAACAGCGGTAGGTCCTCGAAGCCGCGCACCGGCGCGGCGCGGTTCTCCGCCTCCAATCCGGCCAGCACCACTTTGGCGCGCTCGATCACGGCGGGCGGCAGGCCGGCGAGTTTCGCAACCTGAATGCCGTAGCTGCGATCGGCCGCGCCCGGCACCACCTCGTGCAGGAACACCACGTCGCCCTGCCATTCCTTCACCCGCGCGGTGGCGTTGAACAGCCGTGGCAACTTGGCAGCGAGCGCGGTCAGCTCGTGAAAATGCGTGGCGAACAGCGCGCGGCAGCGGTTCTGCTCATGCAGGTGCTCGATGGTGGCCCAGGCGATCGACAGCCCGTCAAAGGTGGCGGTGCCGCGGCCGATCTCGTCGAGGATCACCAGCGCGCGCTCGCCGGCCTGGTTGAGGATCGCCGCGGTCTCCACCATCTCCACCATGAAGGTGGAGCGCCCGCGCGCCAGATCGTCGGCGGCGCCGACGCGCGAGAACAGCCTATCGACCACGCCGATGCGGGCGCGGCGCGCCGGCACGAAACTCCCCATCTGGGCGAGGATCGCGATCAGCGCGTTCTGCCGCAGGAAGGTGGATTTGCCGGCCATGTTGGGGCCGGTGAGCAGCCAGATGCGGCCGGCGGAGGCCTGTGCCGGCGGCGACAGGTCGCAATCATTGGCGACGAACGGGCCGCCATCGCTGGCAAGCGACTGCTCGACCACCGGATGCCGTCCGCCCGCGATGACGAAACCGAGCGTGTCGTCGACTTCCGGGCGCACATAGTCGCGCTCGACGGCAAGCTGGGCCAGCGATGCGGCGACATCGAGCGCAGCGAGCGCTTCCGCTGCGGCCTTGATGGCGTCGGCGGCCGCGATCACCGTTACCGACAGCCGCTCGAAGGTCTCGAGCTCGAGCCCGAGCGCGCCGTCGGCGGCGCAGGCGAACTTGGCTTCCAGCTCGCCCAGCGCGGTGGTGGAAAAGCGCACCTGCCCGGCAAGCGTCTGGCGATGGATGAAGCTCCCATTGAGCGGCGGCGCCAAAAACTTCTCGCCGTTCTGGGCGGTGACCTCGACAAAATAGCCCAGCACATTGTTGTGGCGGATCTTGAGCGAGCGCACGCCGGTATCCTCGGCATAGCGTGCCTGCAGCGTGGCGATCACCCGACGGGATTCGTCGCGCAGCGCCCGTGCTTCGTCGAGTGTCGCGTCATGGCCGGCGCGCACAAAGCCGCCGTCACGCTTGAAGGCGGGAAGCTCGTCCGCCAGGGCCGCCGCAAGCGCAGCCGCGATCGCGGGGTCAGGCCGCTGCAGCGCCGCCGCTGCTTGCACGATCTCGACGGGCAGGCCGCTGCGCGCTTCGATCTCCTTGGCGAGACTGGCCGAGGCCGCGATGCCATCGCGGATAGCGGCGAGGTCGCGTGGCCCGCCGCGCGCGACCACCAGGCGCGCCAGCGCGCGGGCGAGATCGGGTGCCGCTTTCAGCCGCGCCCGCGCCTCGCCGCGCAACGCGGCGTCGGTTACGAAAAATGCCACGGCGTCGTGCCGCTGCGCGATCGCCAGCGGATCGGTGAGCGGCGCGGCCAACCGTTGCGCCAGCAGGCGGGAGCCGGCCGCGGTGATGGTGCGGTCGATGGCCGCGAGCAGGGAGCCGCGGCGTTCGCCCGACAGCGTGCGCACCAATTCGAGATTGCTGCGCGTCGCCTGGTCGATGGCGAGCGTAGCGCCTTCGGCTTCACGCACTGGGGGCGACAGCGGCGGCCGCTTGCCGAGCTGGGTGCGTTCCACATAGGTGACGCATGCGGCCGCGGCGGTTAGTTCCAGGCGCGACAGCGCGCCGAAAGACTCGCTGGTCGCCACCGAGAAATAGTTTGCCAACCGCCGCTCGGCGCTGGCGCCGTCGAACACGTCGCGCGTGACCGGGGTCACCTGCGGTAGCGTCCGCAAATAGGGCGCGAGCTCCGCGTCGGCATGCAGCGCGTCGGAAACGATG
>JBKKAF010000016.1:0-4903 GCA_046714775.1 Xanthobacteraceae bacterium
CGAATGGAGGCGAGGATCTCCTCCATCGATGGTTCTTGTGCCTTTGCAGGCTGAGACATTGGCCGCATCCCCGCCCAAGCCCGCCAGCCCGGGTTATACGTTCGACGACAAGCGAATCAGCGCCGGAGCGTAGCGCGGTTTCCGGCAGCATGGATACCGTCGAGCCACCCGGATTCGCAGTCTCCAAAGGAGCCGGACTGCATTCGGATGCGCGGTAGTATGGCAGGTCGAAGATCGAACGCAAGTTGCCGTTGCGCGCGGGCCGGCGAGCGCGGGTGTGTGCGAACTTCGGATTCGGGACACTAGCGCGCCGGTTTGCGACTAGGCGTCCTATCACGCCGCGTGGGTTGTCGGCGTGGTGATCGATGGCGCCGGTGCGGGCGCGGTCAGCGTTTCCTGTTCGGCCACCAGCATGTGACGCTCGGCCAAGATCACGATGGCGGCGCCCGACAGCAGTAGAAACTGCGTAGCGTGCATGCGCGTCACCCCGGCATCACCGAGCATATAGCCTGGCCAGGCCCACAGCATGATGGCGCCGAGCGCGAGCAACAGCACGACGTCGAGGGTCTCGCTGTTGGGCTCGCGCCGCATCACCAGCGCGCGGGCGAATTCAATCAGATAGGCGACAAAGCCGGCCGCGATCACGAGCTTGAGCGCAGCGAGCGCGCCCGAAACACGCATCAGGCCGTCGAGGCCGAGATCGAACAGCGCGCGGAAATAGCTGATGGCGGCCGCATGGGTGCGATCCTCGAAGCCGAAAAATGGAGAGGTTAGCACCCGCAAGGCATCACGGCCCCAGACCGGGGCGAAATAGAGCGACAGCAAAGCGGCGTTGACTGCACCCAAACTGGGACCTGACCGCATCCAGCCTCCCCGACCGAGCCGCGGCTGAACAAAGCCGGCGGCTAGGTTGGGCAACTAGCCTGCCCCAGGTCCGGGCCTCAACGTAAACCCTTTTTTAACCTTATCGGCCGGAGGGGCGGCGGTTGAAATTACGGGTGTTTTTGCCGGAGACGGCGCTTTCGCGCCGATTTGCCGCCCCCCCCGCGTGCGGCCGGTTTTGCTTTAGCCGCCGCGGGCGGCGCGGAATTCCTGCGGGGTGGTGCCGGTCTGTTTGCGGAAGAAGCGGGCGAAATGCGAGGGATCGGAAAAGGCGAGATCGTAGGCGATCTCGTGGATCGGCTGGGTGGTGAACACCAGCTGCCGCTTGGCCTCGGTCAACACGCGCTGACGGATCAGGTGGCCGGCGGTGACGCCGGTGGCGCGCCTGACGTGGTCATTGAGGCGATCGACCGTCATCGCCAGCCGGTCGGCATAGAACGATAGCAGCCGCTCTTGCTTGAAATTCTGCTCGATCAAATCGCGCAGAGCCGCGACGGCGGCTCCGGTCGGCTCCGGCATCACACCGTCCGCGCGCAATAGGTTTGCCGCCACCCGCGCCACCTCGACCGCGATCAGCGCCAGCAGGCCGCGCATGGCGATGCCGCAACCGGGACGCGCCAGAAACCGCTCCTCGTGCAGCTCCGCTGCGAGTGCCGAGAGCCGCTTGCTTTCAACGCCGCCGGCAAGCGGCACCACCGGTTCGGCAGCCAGTGCCTTGAGCCGCGCGAGCGCCTCGCCGCTGCGGTCGCCGAGCGCATGAGCGACGTCCTCGGTAAAGCTCGTCACCCAGCCGTCGGTTTCGCCGGCACGGAAACGGAAGCCGTGCGCGACGGTCGGCGGCACCAGGATGGCGCACGGCGCTTCGAAGGGAACGGTGGCGGCTTCGAACGTCATCTCGCCGCCGCCGCGTTCGATCAGCAAGATCTGGAACAGATTGCGGTGGCGGTGGGCGCGAATGGTCCAGTCGTGGATCGACGAGCGCGAGGCGATGGTCTCGACATGGATGAAGTCGAACGCTTGATCGTCCGGCGGATCGCCATACAGGTGAAACAGCGGAAGCGCGCTGACCGTGCCCATGCGCCTAGACTACGCCAGGCGGCAGCCATAAAAAAAGCGGCGGACTTAGGGTCCGCCGCTTCCGTGCACACTAAATCCAAAGGCCCTGCCCTGCGGCGGGGCCCCTCGCGAGAGCGCTAGTTATTTCTGGCCGCCCTGCTGGCCACCACCCTGCTGGCCGCCGCCTTGCTGGCCACCTTGGCCCGGCTGCTGTTGCTGCTGGCCTGGCTTCTGTTGGCCGCCGCCCTGCTGCTGGCCCGGCTTCTGTTGGCCGCCACCTTGCTGCTGCTGGTCCGGCTTCTGCTGGTCCGGCTTCTGTTGGCCCGGGTTCTGGTTGGGATTCTGATTCATACTTGTATCCTCCGAGGGTTGTTACCTGCCCCTCCGCCATGATCTCAACGCGCAAGCATGAATAAAGTTTCGGCTCAAACTAGCGACAATGTGCTGATTAAGCGGGCAAATTTACGTTTAATGCGCTTGAATTTGTCATATAGAGCCAGTTTCCCCGCTGGGCCCCCCATCAGAAGGATTAGCTACACCTGTTTGTAGGCGCGCTCGTGATAGACCAAAGCCGGTCCGGCGGGACCGACCCGCACCCGCTCGACCGCGCCGAAGAACACATTGTGGCTGGCCACCGATCGCACCTCGACAATGCGGCAGTCGAACGCGATGACCGCGGTGGCGAGCACCGGACTGCCGGTCGCGAGCACCATCCATTCTCCGGTCGCAAAGCGGTCCGCGCCCATTACGCCGGTGCGGCCGGAAAAGATGTCGGCGATCTCGGCGCCGCCGGCGCCCAGCGTGTTGACGCAAAACACCCCGTTCTCCAGCACGACCGGATTGGTCTGGCTGCTCCGGTTGAGACACATCAGCAAAGTCGGCGGCGCGTCGGACACCGAGCAGACCGCGGTGGCGGTGGCGCCGGCCTTGCCGCCCGAACCTGCGGTGGTGATCACATGCACGGCGGCGCCGAGCTTGCTCATCGCCTCGCGAAAGGCCGCTGCCTCGACCGTCGGCACGGTTTCCGGCCCCACCGCCGTGAAGGCGCCGTCCATCGCATCGTCGGGGCGTTGGTCGATCCAGCTCATGGCTGCACTTTATCTCATTCCGCGGCGCGTTTGGTGGCGGCGACGCCGGGATAGGCCACGTCGTCCGGGTCGAGCCAGGTCTTGTTGCGCCAGCCGTGCTCGTCGTAATCGGCCATGCACTGCTCGGCGAGCGCGATCATGCCGTCGAGCGTTCCGGAGGTGCGGGCATTCCATAAGGCGTGGATCCGAATGTCCTCGTGGTTGCCGGCATAATTCATCTCGTAAAGCTCGTGACGGCCGCCAAATTCAGTGCCGATGGCGTCCCATAAGAGCTTCATCACCTTGATGCGTTCCTTGTAGCCGATGCCGTGCGAGCCGCGCACGTAGCGCGCGAGATATTTATCGATCTCCGGATTCTGGAAGTCCTTGGCGGAGGACGGAAGATAGATCAGCGCCGAGGCCACGATCTTCTCGACGATCTCCTTGATGCGCCCATAGGCCTCGCCGGCGAACACGCGGTAGCTCGAGCCCGACTGCGCGTTCGGCAGCACCGTGCCGTCCACCCATGGCGTCGGATTCATCGCCATGGCGTCCGACAGGCCCCAGAACAGATTGCGCCAAGCGATCACCTCGCCGAACATCGCCTGGTTGCCGCGGAACTCATCGGCACCGGTGGCGCGCAATGCCTTGGCGATCACGCCGACCATAAAATCGAGCTTTACCGCCAGCCGCGTGCAGCCCTGCAATTGATAGCCGGCGACGAAGCCCGATTGCGGGAAGAACACTTTGAGCTTCTCCAGGTCGCGGTGCAGCAGCACGTCTTCCCAGGGGATCAGCACATTGTCGAAAACGAAGATGGCGTCGTTCTCATCGAAGCGCGACGACAGCGGATAGTCGTAAGGCGTGCCTAGTACGCTCGCCGCCATCTCGTAGGAGGTGCGGCAGAACAGCTTGACCCCCGGCGCGTTCATCGGCGCGATGAACATCACCGCCAGATCGGAATCGTTGATCGGGATCGCGGCGTTCTGGCCGAGGAAATTGTAGTGGGTGATGGCGGACGACGTCGCCACCACCTTGGCGCCGGAAATGACGATGCCGGCGTCGGTTTCTTTCTGGATGGTGATGAACACGTCCTTGACCTGATCGGCGGCACGCGAGCGGTCGACCGGCGGATTGACCAGGGCGTGATTCATGAACAGCACGTGGTCTTGCGCGCGCCGGTACCAGTTTTTGGCGTTGTCGGCGAACTTTCCGTAGAACTGATGATTGGCGCCGAGCGTGTTCATCAGCGACGCCTTGTAGTCCGGCGTGCGGCCCATCCAGCCGTAGGACATGCGCGCCCAGGCGGCGATGGCGTCGCGCTGGCCGATCACCTCATCGCGCGAACGCGCCACGCGGAAGAATTTGTGGGTGCGCCCGCCCGAGCCGGTGTCGGTTGGGCAGGTCAGCAGGTCCTTGGTCTTGTCGTCGTGCAGGGCGTCGTATAGCCGCGCCACCGAGCGCGCCCCGTTACGGAAGGCCGGGTGCGTGGTCACATCGTCGACGCGTTCGCCGTGGATATAGACCTCGCGCCCGTCGCGCAGGCTCTCGAGATATTCGGCACCGGTGAATGGCCGTCCCGGCGCGCCGATCGCGTCTTCCGCCTTTGTGCGGCTCATTCCCGCGCTCCATATGCCCTCGTCTTGCCGTCAGCAAAGGCACTGGCCGGGGCGCCTGTCAATGCGGGCGCTGGCGCTGCATCAAGCCGGCGGGCGATCGTCGCGGAACGGCTGCGTCAGCAGCCGGTCGAGCCGCAATTCCGCGGGATTGCGGAAGATCGGCAGGCCGATGGTCATGCCCAGATGGCCGGCTTGCGGCTGGCGCCGGTAGGTGCCGAACAGCCAATCCCACCACGGCAGGTTGAAGCCGAAATTGCTGTCGGTCTCATGCCGCAGGAT
>JBKKAF010000017.1:0-3258 GCA_046714775.1 Xanthobacteraceae bacterium
ACGCCAAGCCGATCGCGGTGTCGCGCGCCGCTTAGAGTGCGGGCGCGGTGGACACCGTGTATCCGCGCGAGCGGCTCAGTGAAGCGCTGGCCATCTCCGACGTGGTGGTGATCTGCACCAATGCCGACGACAGCACCCGCCACATGATCGGAGGGGGCGAGCTTGCCGCCATGAAACCAGGCGCCATCATCGTCAATGTCGCGCGCGGCACGCTGATCGACGAGCCGGCTTTGATTGACGCCCTGCGCAAAGGCGGCCTCGGCGGCGCCGCGCTCGACGTGCAGGCAATCGAGCCGCTGCCGGAGGACAGTCCGCTGTGGAACCTGCCGAATGTCATCGTGTCGCCGCACAGCGCGGGCTCTGGCTCGACCGGCTATGTGCAGCATCGGGCGCTGTTCGCGCAGAATCTGGAGCGCTATCGCACCGGGAAGCCACTGCTCAATCAGTGCCGGATACCGGCGCAGGCGTGAATGCGAGGATCCTCGCCAACAAAAGGAAACATCGATGACGCTGATCATCAACAATCACGAGGTCGAGCAAGTCTTGACCATGGAGACGACGCTCGCGGCGCTGGAGGAATCCTATCTTGCGCTCGCCACAAAGGAGGCGGTGTGCCGGCCGCGCATCGACATCCGCATCCCGACCAGCGATCCAGCCAAGAACTATCAATGGGGCACCATGGAAGGCGGCTCGACCGCCGGCTATTTCGCCATCCGGATGAAGTCCGATGTGATCTACGAGACCCAATACAACGGCGTCACCACCCAGGAGAAATATTGCACCCGCCCCGGCCTGTTCTGCGGGCTGATCCTGCTCACCTCGATCGAGAACGGCGAGCCGCTCGCCTTCATCAATGATGGCGTGCTGCAGCACATGCGGGTCGGCGCCGCCAGCGGCATCGGGGTCAAATACATGGCCAACGAAGACGCCGAGGTGGTCGGCATGCTCGGCTCCGGCGGCATGGCGCACACCCATATGCAGGCGTTCAATGCGGTGCGCACCATCAAGAAGCTGCAGGTGTTCAGCCCGACCAAGGAGAATCGCGAAAAATTCGGCCGCGAAATGGCGGCCAAGTACAATATCGAGGTGCAGGTCTGCGACCGGCCGGAAGATGTCTACAAAGGCGCGCAGATTGTCGCCGCCGTCACCGACTCGGCGGTGCCGGTGACCGACGGCGCGCTACTGGAGAAGGGCGCCCATATCGTGGTGATTGGCGGCAGCGGCAAGCCGGATGCCGAAAGCCTCAAGCGGGTGGACGTCTATCTGCGCTTCGGCGACACGCCGGCGCCGGTCGGACACCCGGAACTGGCCACCGATGCCGAGCACCTCGGCTACGAAGCCCGGCCCGACCAGCGCAAGCGCGGCGACGGCCGCAAAGGCGGGCGCGCCCACGGCGTGGCGCTCCCGGACAAGCGCATCACCCTGGCCGATCTGGTGCAGGGCCGGGCCAAGGGCCGTACCACGGCGGACCAGATCACCTATTCGGAGCGCGGCAACCTGCAAGGAGCGCAATTCTATGCGGTCGCCGGCAAGGTCTATGAACTGGCCAAGAAAGCGCGCCTCGGCCGCGAAATCCCGACCGAATGGTTCCTGCAGGACATCAGGAACTGATCTTTGATCTGCGGGTTCCGCGGCGGGCCTCCACTGTCCCCGTCAACGAGATCGAGACGAGAAATGGTCATGAGATTTCTGGGTGCCTTGCTGATCTGCTTCGCCGTCACCGCGCCCGCCGCGGCGCAAGACTCAGCGCAGGATCCGGCGAGCTTTTATAAGGGCAAGACCGTACGGCTGGTGGTCGGCTTCTCGCCGGGTGGCGGTTATGACGTCTATGCCCGGCTGCTTGCGCGTCACTACAGCCGTCACATTCCGGGCAATCCCAACATCATCGTGCAGAACATGCCGGGCGCCGCCAGCCTCAAATCGGTGCAATATCTCAGCGCCGGCGCGCCCAGCGACGGCACCACCATCACCACCTTCAATCCCGGCCTGATCACCCAGTCGCTGACCGCGCCGGAAAAGATTGGCGTGAAATTTCTCGATTACGCCTGGGTCGGCAATGTCAGCGAGGATTTCCGCGTCTGCTACACCTGGAACGGCACCGGCATCCGCTCCTGGCAGGATTTCATGGCCAAGGAAAAGGTGACCTTCGGCAATACCGGCGTCGGCACCTCGGCCTATATCGACAACCGCATCCTGAGCCACCTGTTCGGCGCCAAGCTGCATACCGTGCAGGGCTATCCCGGCAGCGCCGACAAGCGGCTCGCCATCCAGCGCGGCGAGCTCGACGGCGACTGCGGCTCCTGGACCAGCGTGCCGGAGGAGTGGCTGCGCGACCGCAAGATCACGCCGCTGATCCGCTTTTCCAGACACCGGTTGCCGGACATGCCCGCGAGCATGCCCTATGCCGCCGATTTGCTGAGCGACGAAAAGAAAAAGCAGACCTTCGTGCTGCTTACCGCCGGCGCCCTGATCGGCCGGCCCTATATCGCGCCGCGCGAAATACCGGCCGATCGTCTTGCCGCCTTGCGCGCGGCCTTCGACGCCACCACCAGGGATCCCGAATTCCTGGCGGAAGCCGCCAAGCAACGATTGGCGATCACTCCGCTGACCGGCGCCGAAGTCGAAAACGCGATCAAGCAGCTCTATCAGACGCCGCCGGACGTCGTTGCCGCCGCCAAGGATATTTCCGGGGATTAACAACGGATACCGCCTAGCCGCTCTCCGCTCATTCCCGCGAAAGCGGGAATCCAGCACCTCGGCATTGGCGCTGGGTCCCCGCTGGCGCGGGGACGAGCGGGCAGGGTCTACGACTTATAGTCACTGAGCGCGGTTGCCAGCGTATCGAACATCTTGCTCCAGCTCGTCTCGACACGCGCGGCAAAGTCGGCCCATTTCGGATGCATGTGGTGGGTCAACGTGAGCTGCGCGCCAGCGCCGGCCGGAACGATGTCGATGCTCACCCAGCTCTCGTCTTGCGACTCGCCGGCGACGCCCCAGGTGAACGCCAGGCGGCGCGGCCGGTCGATCTCCAGATATTCGCCGACATGGTTGATCTCGGCGCCCTGCCGGCGGACCAGAAAGGAAAATGCGCCACCGACGCGCGGGTCCACGGAGATTCGCAGCACCTCTTCGTTGCGCAAGGCGGAACCGAACATCCAGCGGCCGATCATCGTCTGATCGAGCCAGGCGTCGAACGCGCGCTCGGGCGGCGCGTCGAAATGGCGGGTCACGCGCACGGCGGCAGCCGATGTCTCATTC
>JBKKAF010000018.1:0-21989 GCA_046714775.1 Xanthobacteraceae bacterium
CCCCTGGGTATCGGACCGCCGGCGGGGGCGACGGATGCCGGCGATTCGCCCCATTCCTATTTCGTGAGCGTGATCTTTTCCGAAAACCGGTGCCCACTTTTCGGGATCATGCTCTAGGCGCGGTCGAGGCGAAGCGCGACGAACTTGGTCGCCTCGCCGGACTTCACCCGAATCAATACCGAACGCTTTCCTTCCGAGCGCGCGGCGGCGACTTCTTTGGTCACGTCGTCGGAACTGCCAACACGCTTGCCGGCCACTTCGAGGATCACATCGCCGGTCTTGAGACCTTGCTCGGCCGCGATGCCGCCGTTTTCCACACCGGTGACCACGACGCCCTCGGCGCCGGAGCCGGCAACTTCAGAAGCGGGCGCCAGCCGCAGACCAAGGCGCGGAACCGAGCTGCCTTGGTTCTTGTCCTCTTCCGTGGTGGCGCGCGCCTGCCGTTGCTCCTTGGGCAATTCACCAAGGGTGAGCGGAATGGTCTTCTCTTCACCCTTGCGCATGACGGTGACCTTCACGGCGGCGTTGGGCGCCATCGCGCCGACCTGCCGCGCGAGATCGCGGGCATCCTTGACCGGCGTGCCGTTGATCGCGGTGATCACGTCGCCGGCCACGATGCCGGCCTTCGCTGCCGGTCCGTCGGCCTGCGGCTCGGCAACCAACGCGCCTTGCGCGGTCTTGAGCCCGAGGCTTTCGGCGATCTCGGCGGTGACCGGTTGGATCTGCACGCCGATCCAGCCGCGCGTCACAGTGCCTTTGTCCTTGAGTTGGGCGACCACCGATCTCACGGTATCGGACGGAATGGCGAAGGCGATGCCGATGTTGCCGCCCGACGGCGAGAAAATGGCGGTGTTGACGCCGATCACGTTGCCGTCGACGTCGAAGGTCGGGCCGCCGGAATTGCCGCGGTTCACCGGTGCGTCGATCTGGATGAAGTCGTCATAGGGACCGGCGCCGATATCGCGGCCGCGCGCCGACACGATGCCGGCGGTAACGGTGCCACCGAGGCCGAACGGATTGCCGACCGCCAACACCCAGTCGCCGATGCGCGGAGCGCGCTCGGTGAACCGGACGAACGGGAAGTCGTTGCGGCCGTCGACCTTGATCAATGCGATATCGGTGCGCTGATCGACGCCGATCACCTTGGCATTATAGGTCTTGCCGTCATCGGCCGTGAGTTCGACGGTCTCAGCCTTGTCCACCACGTGATTGTTGGTCACGGCGTAGCCGTCCGCGGAGATGAAAAAGCCCGAGCCTTGGCCGCTCGTGAAGTTGCGCCGCTGCTGCGGGCCACGCTGATCGTTGCGCGGATCGTTCGGCATATTCGGCGTCATGCCGTCGGGCTGGCCAAAGCGGCGGAAGAAACGTTCCATCGGCGAGCCTTGCGGGAACGGCGAGTTTCCGTCCATGCCCATCATGCGCGCGCCGGCATCGACCTTGACGCGAACCGACACGACGGCGGGCTTCACCTTCTCCACGACATCGGCAAAACCGACCGGACGCTGAACATTCTGGGCGCGCGCGCTGTCGCTGAAAGCGGGAAGATTGACGCTGGGACTGAAACCGGGACCGGCGAACAAGGCGGTAGCGCCGAGGCCAGCGACGGTGGCGAGAAGGATCATGCGGCGCGCGGTCAGAGTGCGCGGCTTCGGAGCGCTCACAGTCATCAGGTTGTTCTCCATTATTAGGATGAGGTGCGCGCGGCACTATCTGTGAAGCGCGCAACACGATTGCCGTGGAAGATGGGGAGCGCAGCCTTACAGCGCCCTGTCGGCGAGATTAAACTTTTGTAACGTGAAATTAGCTACGTTTGTTTCAGTTCTTCAATGGCTTACCGCAGCCATGAACGGCGCGATCATCGATCGCCGGTATTTGTCAGGCGCGCCAGACGCTCTTGTTCTGCCGCACTGAGCGGACTCAGGTCCGGCGCCGGACGCCGTGTGCGCCGCCGGACGCCGAACAGCAGCACGAGCGCACCGGCAATGAGGACGCCGGGTGGCCCCAGCCACAAGGCGACGGTGTGCCAGTTGAATTGCGGCTTGAGCAACACGAACTGCCCGTAACGCGCGACCAGAAAGCCGATCACCTGGGCATCGCTGTCGCCGGCCTGCAACCGCTCGCGCACCAGCAGGCGGAGATCGCGCGCCAGCGGTGCATCGGAATCGTCGATCGACTGGTTCTGGCAGACCATGCACCGCAGATCCTTGGACAGTGCGCGGGCGCGCGCCTCAAGCGCCGGGTCGGAGAGAATTTCGTCGGGCTGGACCGCAAATGCGGCGGGTGCGGTCAGCAGCAGAAGGAGAATGAACAAGAACCGCCGGATCATGCGCTACTCCGCCGGCTGCATCGCAGCTTTGCCTTTGGCGGGGACCGGCGCGCCCACCCGCAGTCGCCGGTCGGATAGTGACAGCGCGCCGCCGACAACCATCACCAACGCGCCGAGCCAGATCAACAAGACCAGCGGTTTATAGTACAGCCGCACCCCGAACGACCCGTCGTTGCTGGCGTCGCCCAATGACAGATAGAGCTGGGAAAACCCGCGCGTCATCAGGGCGGCTTCCGTCCGCACCGTGCCGCGTGACGTGAAGGTCCGCTTCGACGGCTCGAGCACGCCGAGCGTCTCGCCGAGCCGCCGCACCGTGAAGCGACCTATCGCTTCCTGGTAGTTCGGGCCCTGGCGATTGGTCACGCCCTCGAAATGCAATTCGTAGCGGCGGATGGTCATCGTCTGTCCGGGCTTGAGCTCGGCAATCCGCTCGACGCTCCATTGGGTTTCGCCCACGATGCCGAGCAGCATGACGCCAAGTCCGAAATGGGCGAAGGCGGTGCCCCAGGCCGAGCGCGGCAGCCCGGCGGCACGCGCCATTGCAGTACGTAGCGGCACCCGCAGCAATCCGGTGCGCTCGATCAGATCGGTCACGGCGCCGGCCATCACGAATAGCGCCAGCGCAAAGGCGAACGGCACCAAGATCGGCCCGCCGCCCTCCACCGCAAAAATCACCGCGGCGCCGGTCAGCGCGATCGCCGCGGCGCCGGTCAACCGCTGCGCCACGCCGGGGAGATCGCCGCGCTTCCACGCCATCAGCGGCCCGAATGGCAGCGCCAGCAACAGTGGAACGAACAACGGCCCGAACGTGGCATTGAAGAACGGCGCGCCGACCGAAATCTTTTCTCCGGTCAGCGCTTCCAGCGCGAGCGGATAGAGCGTGCCGACGAACACGGTCGCACAGGCGCTCATCAGGAACAGGTTATTGAGGACCAGCGCGCCTTCGCGCGAGAGCGGCGCGAACAGCCCGCCCTGCTTCAAGAGCGGGGCCCGCCAGGCGAACAGCGCGAGCGCGCCGCCGATGAACAGCACGAGGATCACGAGAATGAACACGCCGCGCGTTGGATCAGTGGCGAAGGCGTGCACCGAGGTGAGCACGCCCGAGCGCACCAGGAAGGTGCCGATCAGCGACAGCGAGAAGGCGAGGATGGCGAGCAGAATGGTCCAGATCTTGAGCGCATTGCGCTTTTCCATCACCACCGCGGAATGCAACAGCGCGGTGGCGGCGATCCACGGCATCAGCGAGGCATTCTCCACCGGGTCCCAGAACCACCAGCCGCCCCAGCCGAGCGTGTAATAGGCCCAGTACGAGCCCATGGCGATGCCGAGCGTCAGAAAGATCCAGGCGAGCAGCGTCCACGGCCGCACCCAGCGCGCCCAGGCGGCGTCGATACGGCCGTCGATCAGAGCGGCAATGGCAAAGGAGAACGAGATGGAAAGTCCGACATAGCCGACATAGAGCAGCGGCGGATGGATGACCAAGCCCGGATCTTGCAGCAGCGGATTGAGATCGCGGCCTTCGAGCGGCGCCTGCGCGATGCGGAGAAACGGATTGGAGGTCAGCAGAATGAACAGGCCGAATGCCACCGCGATGGCAGACTGCACGGCCAGCACGTTGGCTTTGAGGCGTGCCGGCAGATTGCCGCCGAAGGCCGCCACCAGCGCGCCGAACAGCGCGAGGATGAGCAGCCATAGCAGCATCGAGCCTTCGTGGTTTCCCCAGACGCCGGTGATTTTGTAGACCAGCGGTTTGAGCGAATGGGAGTTTTCAAAAACATTGACGACGGAAAAATCCGACCGCAGGTAGCAGGCGACCAGCGCGCCGAAAGCCAGCGCGACAAAACCGAATTGCGCCACCGCGGTCGGTCCGGCAACGCCCATCAGCACCGGATCGTTGCGGCGAGCGCCGATCAGCGGCACGCAGGCCTGCACCACCGCAAGCAGCAAGGCCAGCACCAGCGCATAGTGGCCGAGTTCGGCGATCACGGCTGCGCCCTCCCCTTCGGCGCGTTCTTGTCGCCGTCCTTCCAGTGGCCCTGTTTCTTCAAAGCGTCGGCGACCTCCTTCGGCATATAGGTCTCGTCGTGCTTGGCCAGCACGCTGTCGGCCTTGAAGGTTCCGGACAAATCGATCGCGCCTTCCGCCACCACGCCCTGCCCTTCGCGAAACAGATCGGGCAGCAAGCCTTGATAGGCGACCGCGATGGTGCTCTTGCCGTCGGTCACTTCAAAGCGGACGAGAAGATTTTGTTCGCGCGCAATGCTGCCGGCCTTGACCAGACCACCGAGGCGGAAGCGCGTGCCAGCCGGAATCTGCTTCTCGGCCACATCGGTCGGGGAATTGAAGAACACGATCGAACCCTTGAGCGCGCTGAGCACCAGCGCGACCGCAAGCCCGAGCACACCGAGCGCGGCGCCGATCAAGACCAGTCGTCTTTGCCTGCGAGTCATCAGCCTTCCAAGCCCAGCCCTTTGACCAGATCGTCGATACGGCGCTGCTTGTCCGGCTCGCGGGCGAGCGCCCGCCGCGCCTCGCCGGCGGCTGCCAACGCCTTCTGCCGCTCGCCAAGCACCATATAAGAGCGCACCAGCTGCAGCCATCCGTCCACGTCGGAGCCGTCGCGATTGAGGCGCTCGGCCAGCCGATCGACCATGCCGCGGACCATCGCCATACGCTGGTCGGCGCTGAGGTCGGACGCCGCCGCAATGTCGTCCGCGCTCGGGCCGCTTTCAAGGCGCGCCAACTCCTGGCGCACGAAATCGGCCCAGGCCGCATCGGCGGGGGCGCCGGCCAATAGGGTGCGCCAGATCCCGGCCGCTTCGCCGCGGCGGCCATCCTGCTCGGCCGCCATGCCAAGGAAATAGCGCGCTTTGATCTGCGCCGGCTCGAGTGCGGTGGCGCGATCGAAGGCAGCTTTTGCTTCGGCGCTGACAATGCCATTCGCCGCGGCGACCAGCGCCTCGCCGAGATCGGCCTGCCGCTCGGCGGTCTCGCCATTGATCGACAGCGCGTTGCGGCGCGCTTTGACCGCATCCGCCGACCGCCCCAGGCGGAGATAGACCGGCGCCACCACGTCCCAGCCGCGGCCGTCCTGCGGATTGGCCGCGAGATGCGCTTCGATTTGGGTAACGAGCTTGTCGATCGATTGATCGGGCTGCGCGCGCGCGGCGAGCGGCTGATCGGGCAGCGAGGGTGAACCGAGGGTGAGATAGACGGTGGCGGCGCCCAGCGGCAAGACGATCAGCGCCACCAAGGCGACCGCGCGCCGCCGCCAGGTCGCCGATCCGGGCGGCGCGACGCTTGCCGCGGCGCTCTCCGCATCGGCGGCCGCGTGCAAGCGGCGCGAGACTTCGACCTGGGCGGCTTCCGCTTCGGCCTCGCCGATCCGGCCGCCCATGCGGTCGCGTTCAATCTCATCGAGCTGATCGCGATAGACGGCCAGATCGCTGCCCGAGCGAAATCGGTCGCGCCCGCGCGCAAGCGGCCACAGCACGGCGAAAATCGCCGCCGCCGTCATCAGCGCGAATACGAACCAAAGCGTCATGACATCCGAGTTATCGGCCTGAATTCCACATTCCGGTGGCGACGCGGATCGCGCCCCGGACTTGCTCCGAAGGCCTTAACACGCGGGGGGTTACATCATGGCCGCAGGGCGCCCGCAACGGGGTAGCCGGCCAGGCGCCGCGACATCGGGAAGCGGCGGCGTTCGGAATAGCGGGCGGCGCTCAGGTCACCGGTTGCCAGCTGCCGTCCGGATTGCGGCAGGCGGTGCCACGCGCGACCTGCGGGCGGCCGTCGATATAGATGGTGTGGGTATATTGCCGGCAGCGCAGGGCGCCGCGTTGATGGGCCGGGCCGGGAACCACTGACCCGTAGCGCCCGGAATCCGGATTGCGCCATGCCACCGCGGTGCCGGATTGGCCGCGCTCGAGCGCGTCCATCTGCGCCGCATAGGCGCGCTCCTTGTCCTCGTCATCCATCGCAGCACCGATCCGGTTGCCGATCATGCCGCCGATCGCCGCGCCGGCGATGGCGGCTGCGACGCGTTCGCCGGGGCCGCCGCCGATCTGCGATCCGATCGCGGCGCCCGCGACCGCGCCGAACAGCGTGCCGGTATTTTCCCGCGGCCCGGTGCCGGTTTCTGGATTGCCGGCGCAGGCGGCGAGCGAGATGGTGAACAGCGCCGCGGCGCCGACGCGAACCAATGACATTGTGAGGACCCCCCGTCCCGTGGAATCTAAGCCCGTGCCGAGAGGCAATGGGCAGGCCTTGCTATCGGCAGCTAAGCGGGAGAAATGGGGCAAAACTCTGTTCCGGCGCGGAACTAAGAGCGCTTGTCAGCGGTCAGGTAAACGACCTCCTAAGCGCCGGGCAGAACCAGTTCCACGCGCAGGCCGCCGATCGGTGCGGAGCCCAGCGTCAGCCCCCCGCCATAGAGCGTCGCCAGCTCCATCACGATCGAGAGCCCGAGACCGGAACCAGGCTTGGTCTCGTCCAGTCTGCGGCCG
The DNA here is from genome assembly GCA_046714775.1 of Xanthobacteraceae bacterium. Lineage (GTDB taxonomy): Bacteria > Pseudomonadota > Alphaproteobacteria > Rhizobiales > Xanthobacteraceae > VAZQ01. Next base: position 6,835 of record JBKKAF010000018.1, read on the forward strand.
CGGCGGGCAACCTGTTCGCGCTGCTGCGGCGACAGACCGGGCCCGTCGTCGTCGACCAGGATGCGCACGACGCGGCGCGCGTCAGCGGGATCGGGACGTTCGGAAAACGCCTCCACCACCACCCGCGACTGGCCCCATTTGCAGGCATTGTCCACCAGATTGCCGATCATCTCCTCGAGATCCTGCTGCTCGCCGCGAAACCGCGCGCCCTCCGCCGCGTCGACCTCGACGGCGATACCGCGCTCGTGGTGAATCTTTTCCATGGTACGCGCCAACGCCGTCACCACCGGGCGCACCTCGGTCACCGTGCCGATCACGGTGATGCGGGCGGCGAGCCGCGCGCGTTCGAGATGGCGGGCGACCTGATCGCGCATGATCTCGGTCTGCTCGCGCATCTTGGCGGCGATCGGATCATCGGGATGGGTGGCAGCCTCGTTCAGCATCACCGACAGCGGCGTCTTCAGCGCATGAGCGAGATTGCCCACATGGGTGCGGGCGCGCGCCACGATCTCGCGGTTGGCGTCGAGCAGCGCATTGGTCTCGCGCGCCAATGGGGCGATTTCCTCCGGAAAGCGTCCTTCCAGGCGCTCGGCGGCGCCCGAGCGGATCGCCGCCAGTCCTTGCGAGACGCGGTTGAGCGGCGCCAGCCCGAAACGGACCTGAAAGGTGGTGATCAACAGCAGTACGCCGGCCAGGATCGAAAAGGTGAGCAGCAGCGCACGGTCGAAAGCCCGGGTCTCGTCATCGATTTCGGCGGCGTCGCCCGCCACGGTGACCAGGTAGCGTCCCTCGTCGCCGAGATCGATGGTGCGTTCCGCCATGCGCAGGCGCTGTTCTTCCGGCCCCTCGGCATAACCTTGGCGCGCGCCGCCCGGCGCGGTCGAAACGCCGAGCTCTTCGAGATGCGGCAAGGTCGAATCCCACAGCGAGCGTGACGAACGCACGTCGGGCTTCGGTAGGTCGACCCGCGACACCTGCCAATACCAGCCGGACAACGGCAGTTCGAACAGCGGTTCGCCGAGCGATTGGGGGAATTTCTCCACGCTGTCGTCGGGCGTGGCCACGTCGGCGACCAGCGTGCGCAGATAGACGCCGAGCCGGCGGTCGAAGGCACGCTCCACCGCCGCCCGGTACACCGACGACAGCACGACCGCGGTGATCACCAGAATCACCACCGTCCAGGTGGCCGCCGAGAAGAACAGCCGGAGCGCGAGCGAATTAGCGCGCATCGGGCGTGGTGAGCAGATATCCCAAGCCGCGCACGGTCTGGATCACGTCAACGCCGAGCTTGCGGCGGACGCGGCCCACGAACACTTCGATGGTGTTGGAATCGCGGTCGAAGTCCTGGTCGTAGAGATGCTCGACCAGTTCGGTGCGCGACACCACGCGGCCGGCGTGATGCATGAGATAGGCCAGCAGGCGGTATTCGTGCGAGGTGAGCTTGACCGGATTGCCGTCGACCGCAACGCGGCCGGTGCGGGTGTCGAGCCGCACCGGGCCGCAATTGAGCTCGCTCTTGGCATGCCCGGTGGAGCGGCGCAGCAGCGCGCGGATGCGCGCCAGCACCTCTTCGAGATGGAAGGGCTTGGCGACGTAATCGTCGGCGCCGGCGTCGAAGCCTTGCACCTTGTCGCTCCAGCGGTCGCGCGCGGTCAGGATCAGCACCGGCATGGCGCGGCCGGAACGCCGCCAGGATTCCAGCACCGAAATGCCGTCCATCTTGGGCAGGCCGATGTCGAGGATCACCGCGTCATAGGGCTCGCTTTCGCCGAGAAAGTGGCCTTCCTCGCCGTCGAAGGCGCGGTCGACCACATAGCCGGCGTCGGTGAGCGCAGTCGTAAGCTGCCGGTTGAGGTCCGGATCGTCCTCGATGACGAGGAGACGCAAGGGAAATCCTCCCGCTCAAAGGCCGCTGAGCACGGTCCCGTTTTGGGCATCGACCGTTACACGGCGCACTTTGCCATCACGCGCGAGCACTGTCAGCAGGTAGATCAGGCGGTTGGAATCCTCGCACAGGCGGGCGCGGACCACGTCCTTGGGGGTGCGGCGGACCGCGCGGATGGCCCTGGCGAGCGGCACGGCGCGGCCGTCGGCGATGGCGGCGCGCTGCTGATCCCGGGTGAGACAGCGCAGGCGCTCGGCGGCCGGCGCGGGCGCCGCCATCAGCAAGGCAAGCGCGCCCGCACTCAACAGTCTTGCACCATAAACGCCCAAGGGACCCCACATGAACAATTCTTTAGCCTGGCGCCCGTGAACCGCGGATGAATGGGAGAAAGTTGAGAGAATGAGCCAAGTTAGGAGAGGAAGCAGTGCCCGCGGGATCCCCTCATAATCGATCGATGTCATGCTCCAATGCATTGAAGTGTCATGATGAAACGATCGGCTAAGAACTCACCAAAGGGCAGCGAGCAAAGCACGCCCTTTCATTTCTCCTTGCAAGGCCTTGAATGTGTGGGGTTGTTACGATGACGTCGAACAGAGATTGCGCGTGCCGCCCATGAGACGCATCGTCGCCACCCTCGCCTGCTCTTTATTCCTATATGCGCCCGCCACCGCCATGGTCGGCGGCGCCGAGGAGGCGCCCGCCGCGGTCGCCCGTCATGTGGTCCTGCTGGTGAGTTCGCGCGGCGCCTCCTGTAGCGGTGTCGCCATCAGCCGCACTGTGGTGCTGACCGCCGCCCATTGCCTGGCTGCGGATGCCGAGCACAAGCTGGTCGAATTCGGCGCCGGACCGCCGGCGTTGAAAGATATCGCTTCGATCCAGCGCCATCCGCAATTCGACGCGCAAGCCGCAGCGCGCCATCGCGTCACCGCCGATGTGGCGCTGGTCAAGCTTGCCGCGCCGCTGCCCGCGCGCATGACGGCAGCGCCGCTTGCCGCGCCGCGCAAGGCGGTGGTGGCCGGCGATCTGTTCCTGGTCGCGGGTTACGGCCTCGCGGTGCCCGGCGACGGCAAGAGCGGCGGCAAGGTGCGCAGCGCGAGATTGATGGCCTGGAGCAAGCCCGGCACGTTGCAGATTCGCCTGGTCGATCCGGTGCGCCAGGGCGACCGCCCCGGGCTCGGCGCCTGCACCGGCGATTCCGGCGCGCCGGTGTTCGAGGAGGCGGACGGCCGCCTTGCCGTGCTCGGGGTGGTGAGCTGGACCACGGGCCCCGCGCTATCCGCCGGCTGCGGCGGCATCACCGGCGTCACGCCGCTCGTGCGTTACCGGGACTGGATCGTGCAGACCGCGACGAAGCTGGCCCAATAAATCCATTGCAATGTGAGCGCTTCGGCAGGGAACCGGCGAAGCCAGACGTCTGTACCACGCGCTCGACCCTGCGGTTGCAATCAAACGTGAGACCGTCAGAATGGAGAGGGTGGGCAGCTTTCGACAGAGTGTAGCTCGCATCGATTCATCGAAGGGGATTTTTCATGGCTAAGAAAACCGGCTCTCGACGCAAAACGAAGAGCAAGGCCAAATCCAAAACGAGGACCGGCCGCAGCAAGTCCAGTCGCGCTTCGGCGAAGAAGCCTTCGCGCAAAGCGTCCGCAAAGGCCAAGACATGGTACGCCTATTGCACAATCAAAAAGCCTCCGCACGGAAGCAACATGGGTGCTTACTTTGATTGGGCCGGTCCGCGGCGGGCAACGCGCAATGAAGCCGTCAAGGACAAGAACAACCACAATGCGAATGCGGGCCACATGGCCCAGGTTCTATCAGCGCCGTGACCTGGCTCTAGTGGTTCGATGCCGACGCTTCGCACCCGCTATTGTGTCGGAATCTAACCACAAAGCATTGAGTTTGCTAGTGGTCCGGCCCGACGCTTGGGTACCAAGCGTCGGAGTCGGACCACTGGCGTCTCCGAGCACCGCTTTTACCGTCTCGTAGGACGAAACAGCTAAAACGCCCCCAAACTGCCCGATTGCGGGGGCAATCGATCCGTCATGGCGTCCCTAGAACATCGGACCAAAACGAGGCGCCCTGCCCCGCGCCTCTATCTCGTGACCCCGCGGATCGCCGATCCCGCCGGGCACACGGACGCGCTTGCCGGCGCGCTGGGCGCCGCCGAGGTGGCCGCCGTGCTGTTACGGCTCGACGCTGCCGATGAGCGCACCTCAATCAAGCGTGCGAAGGCGCTGGTGCCATTCGTGCAAGACAAAGGCGCAGCGCTGCTGCTCGATGGCTATCCCAATGCGGCGGTGTTGGCCGGCGCCGACGGCGCCCATGTGACCGGCATCGCCGCTTTCCGTGACGCGCTCCCCGCGCTGAAGCCCGAGCGCATCATCGGCTGCGGCGGTCTGCAGACCCGGCACGATGCCATGCTCGCCGCCGAATCGGACACCGACTACGTCATGTTCGGCGAACCGGACGAGCACGGGCAGCGGCCCTCGTTGGACGCCGTCATCGAGCGTGTCGCATGGTGGGCGGAAGTTTTCGAGGTGCCTTGCGTCGCCTTCGCGGCAAATTTGGCGGAGATCGCGCCACTCGCGGCGGCCGGCGCCGATTTTGTCGCACTCGGCGATTGGGTGTTCGCCGACCCGCGCGGCCCGGCATCCACGGTCGCGGAGGCGGCACAGCAGCTTGCCGAGGCGGAGGCGGTCGAATGACCCGCGCCTTCGCTTTCGTAATCCTGATGAGCGCGGTCGCGCTGGCGCCGGTCGCCGCCCAGTCACCCATGCCGCTGACGCCGCCGGCGCCCCAGCTCCCGCCTCAAGCCGCGCCAAAATCCGTTCCCAAGGCGGCGCCGAAGGTCAAGGCCGCGCCGGTCAAGACCGTTCCGGTCCAGCCCCAGCAGAAACAGGAGCCCGAGGCACACAAAAACGACGCCGCCGGCTCCGATCCCGCCTTCGGCGCGTTCCAGCGCGGCCACTTTCGCACTGCCTTTACCATCGCCACCCGCCAGGTGGAGGAGCGCGGCGACGTCAAAGCGATGACATTGTTGGGCGAGCTCTATGCCAATGGGTTCGGCATCGACCGCGACGACGTCAAGGCGGCCGATTGGTATCGCCGCGCCGCCGAGCGTGGCGACCGCGAGGCGATGTTTGCGCTCGCCATGTTTCGCTTCGGCGGGCGCGCCGGGCCGGCGAGCCGGGAGGAGGCAGCTAAGTTCCTGGCCGGCGCCGCCAAGCTCGGGCACGCCGCCGCCGCCTATAATCTCGGCCTGCTCTATCTCGAAGGGCAGTTATTTCCGCAGGATTTCGCGCGCGCCGCCGAACTCTTTCGCGGCGCCGCGCAGACCGGCAATGCCGAGGCGCAATACGCACTCGCCACCCTCTACAAGGAGGGCCGCGGCGTGCCCAAGGACCCGCGCGAGGCGACGCGGCTGCTGGCCGCCGCCGCGATGGCCGACAACACCGATGCCGAAGTCGAATACGCCATCGCGCTATTCAACGGCACCGGCACCGCCAAGGACGAGGCGGCCGCTGCACAGCATCTTCGCAAGGCCGCGCACCGCGGCAGTCCGATCGCGCAGAACCGACTCGCCAATGTGCTGGCGCATGGCCGTGGGCTGCCGGCCGATCCGGTGGGCGCCGTCAAATGGCATCTGATCGCCAAAGCCGGCGGCGCCACCGACATTGCGCTCGACGAATTCGTCCATAAGCAGAAACCTGAAACCCGCGCCGCCGGCGAAAAGGCGGCGCAGCCGTGGATCGAAGCGATCAAGCCCTCGCGCCCTTGACGGGACAGCGTGCGGCAGGCACGGACAGGCCATGCTGCGTTCCGCTCTCCTCAACGTGATGATCAAGGCCGCGCACAAGGCCGGCCGCGCGCTCAAGCGCGACTTCGGCGAGGTCGAGCATCTTCAGGTCTCGCTGAAGGGACCCGCCAATTTCGTTTCCGCCGCCGACCGCCGCTCCGAGGAAATCCTGCGCGAGGAGCTGGCGCGCGCGCGCCCCGGCTACGGCTTCCTCGGTGAAGAAGGCGGCCGCCATGAAGGTCCCGACAAAACCCATATCTGGGTCGTGGACCCGCTCGACGGCACCTCCAACTTCCTGCACGGCATTCCGCATTTCGCGATTTCGATCGCCCTCGAACGCGAAGGCGCGATCGTTGCGGGCGTGATCTACAATCCGGCGAACGACGAATTGTTTACCGCCGAGCGCGGCAAGGGCGCCTTTGTGAACGACAAGCGGCTGCGGGTAGCCGGGCGTAAGCGTCTGCAAGATGCGGTGATCGCCTGCGGGCTGCCACATCTCGGTCGCGGCGACCTCGCTCTCGCTCGCAAGGAGCTGGCCGCCGTGCAGGAGAAGGTCGCCGGCCTGCGCCGCTTCGGCGCGGCCGCGCTCGATCTCGCCTGGGTCGCCGCCGGCCGTTTCGATGGCTTTTGGGAGCGCAACCTTTCGCCGTGGGACATTGCCGCGGGGCTCATCATCGTGCGGGAGGCCGGCGGCTTCGTGACCGATCTCGACGGCAACGAGGCGGTGACCGCGACCCACGACGTGCTCGCCGGCAATGAGGTCATGCACCGCCAACTGCTGCCGTTGCTGAAAGAGGCCGCCAAGGGGTGAGACGAGGGAGCGGTCGCAAGCTTGTTTTGTTCAAATCTACGTGCGGAGCACGGTGATGCTTTTCGCTGGGCGGGCCGGTTTTGGCTTCGCCGCGGCTATGCCATATTGGGAGCCGACTGAAGGCCTTCGCCATGGCGCGTGACCTCGACCCGTTGAAACTGTCTTCGCCCCGGATCTTCCTGGTCCGGATGGTGGTGTTTCTAATCGTGGTCGCGCTCATCGCCGTGGTGCTGCACCGGCAGATCTGGACCGCCTTTCTCGCCAATCCGTTCCTCAATGGGCTGATCCTGTTCGCGCTGCTGACCGGCATCGTATTTTCATTCCGGCAGGTCATCCGGCTGTTTCCGGAAGTCAATTGGGTCAACAGTTTCAGGCTGGCCGATCCGGGTCTTGCGGTCGAGCGGCCGCCGGTGCTGCTGGCGCCGATGGCCGCCATCCTCGGCGACCGCGTCGGCCGCATGGCGATGTCGGCGCAACTGATGCGCGGGATTCTCGATTCCATCGCCGCCCGCCTCGACGAGGCGCGCGACATATCGCGCTATATGACGGGACTGCTGGTTTTTCTTGGGCTGCTCGGCACCTTCTGGGGCCTGATCGAGACCGTCAGCTCGGTCGGCAAGGTGATCGAGGGATTGAAGGTCGGCGGCGACGCCGGCGGCGTGTTCGACACCTTGCGCGAAGGGCTCGCGGCTCCGCTCGGCGGCATGGGCATCGCCTTCTCATCCTCGCTGTTCGGCCTCGCCGGCTCGCTCATTCTGGGCTTCCTCGATCTGCAGAGCAGCCAGGCGCAGAGCCGCTTCTACACCGATCTCGAAGACTGGCTGTCGACCACGGTGCGCGATCTCGGCGTCGGCACCGACAGCGGAGTTCCCGCCATGGCGCCGTCGCACGAATTGCGCGTCGCCATCGAGCGGCTGAAAGAGTCGATCGTCGAAAGCGGATCGAGCCGGGCGGCGACCACCGCCATGGCCAATCTCGCGGAGGCGATCCAGGGGCTGGTCCACCACATGCGCACCGAGCAGCAGATGATCCGCGACTGGGTCGATTCCCAGGCCGATCAACACCGGGAAATCCGGCGTCTGCTGGAGATTCTCGTGCGCGAGAACGTGAACAAGTAGGCGCCCCATGGCTATGGCCCGCATGCGCCGCGACAGCGGCATGAACTATTGGCCCGGCTTCGTCGACGCGCTGGCGACGCTGATCCTCGCCGTCATCTTTCTGCTCACCGTGTTCATGGTGGTGCAATTCTATCTGACGCAGGAAGTCACCGGAAAGGACACCGCGCTCACCCGGCTCACGGCGCAGATCGCGCAGCTCACCGACCTGCTCTCGCTGGAAAAATCCGGCAAGCTCAGCATCGAAGAGCAGCTCGCGCAGTTGCAGTCCAATCTCAGCGCGGCCGAAGGCGAGCGCGACAAATACAAGGGCCTGTACGACGGCGTCGGCGCCGGCGCCGCCGATGCGCAAGGCAAGGTCGGCGAGTTGACCACCCAGCTCGATTCGGAAAAGCGGCTTACCGCGCGCGTGCTGGCGCAGGTCGAGGTGCTCAATCAGCAGATCGCGGCGCTGCGCCGGCAGCTCGGCGCGCTCGAACAGGCGCTCGAAGCATCCGAGAAACGCGACAAGGACTCGCAGTCGCGTATCGCCGATCTCGGTCAACGGCTCAATGTCGCGCTGGCCCAGCGGGTGCAGGAATTGTCGCGCTACCGCTCCGACTTCTTCGGCAGGCTGCGCACCATCCTCGGCAACCGGCCAGACGTGCGCATCGTCGGCGACCGCTTCGTGTTTCAGTCCGAGGTGTTCTTCGACGTCGGCCAGGCGGTGCTGAAACCGGAGGGCCGCACAGAGCTCGACAAGATCGCGAGCGCGCTGCTCGATATCGAAAAGCAGATTCCGGGCGACATCGCCTGGGTGATGCGGGTCGACGGCCATACCGACATTCGTCCGATCGCGGGCGGCCGTACCAACTGGGATCTTTCGGCGGCGCGCGCCATCGCGGTGGTGCAATATCTGATCAGCCGGGGGGTCTCGCCGCAGCGGCTGGTCGCCGCCGGATTCGGCGAGTTCCAGCCGATCGATTCCGACCGCACCGAAGAGGCATTCAGCCGCAACCGCCGCATCGAGCTGAAGCTGACGGAGCGGTGAGCGCCGCGGCCTTCACGCTGCGGCCCTACCGGGCGGCGGAGGAAGACGCCGCCATCGAACTGTGGCGCCGCACCTGGCAGCAGCACTATCCGCAGCTCGACTTCGGCGCGCGGGTGGACTGGTGGCGCGAGCGCTGGCGCAACGAGCTGGTGCCGGCGACGGAGATCACGGTGGCCGAGCGAGCCGGTGCATTGATCGGCTTCGTCACCGTCGATCGCAAGACCGGCTATCTTGACCAGATCGTGGTGGCGCCGGAGGCCTGGGGCGGCGATGTGGCGCCGGCCTTGATCGCCGAAGCCAAGCGGCTGTCGCCGCACGGGCTCGATCTTGTGGTCAATGCCGACAATGTCCGCGCCATCCGCTTCTATGAAAAGCAGGGCTTCGCCGTCACCGGCGACGACGTCAATCCGCGCTCCGGCGCGCCCACGCGCAAGATGAGCTGGCGGCCGACGGATTAGCTTGTACGGAACTGCAGCTTGGCGAGCCGCGCATAGAGGCCGCCGGCGGCGGCCAATTGCTCATGGCTGCCCTCCTCGACGATGCGGCCCTGGTCGATCACCAGAATGCGGTCGCAGGACAGCACGGTGGCGAGCCGGTGGGCAATCACCAGCGTGGTGCGCTCCTGCATCAGGCGCTCGAGCGCGGCTTGCACCAGCCGTTCGCTTTCGGCATCGAGCGACGAAGTCGCCTCATCGAGCAGGAGCAGCGGCGCATTGCGCAGGATCGCGCGGGCAATGGCGATGCGCTGGCGCTGGCCGCCCGACAGCGTGACGCCGCGCTCGCCGACCGGCGTAGCGAAGCCTTCCGGCAAGCGGCGGATAAATTCCGAGGCGAGCGCCAGCTCGGCCGCGCGTTCGACTTCGCCATCGCTCGCTTCCGGCCGGCCGAAGCGGATGTTGTCACGGACCGAGGCGGCAAACACCACGCCGTCCTGCGGCACCAGGGCAATATGCTTTCGCAGCTCCAACGGATCGGCTGCATGCACCGGCACGCCGTCAAAGGAAACCTCTCCCGAGGTGGGATCGTAGAAACGCAGGATGAGGTGGAAGATCGTGCTCTTGCCGGCGCCCGAGGGCCCGACGATCGCGATCTTCTCGCCGCGGCGGATTTGAAATGTCACGCCGTCGAGCGCCCAGGCGTCGGGCCTGGTCGGATATGCGAAACGCACATTCTCGAAAGCCACCTCCCCGCGCGCCGGATCGGGCAGCGCCACCGGCCGCGCCGGAGCTTCGATGGCAGGCCTGATCCCCAAAATCTCGAACAGGCGCTCGGCCGCGCCGGAGGCTTGATTGATTTCGCCCCAGACCTGCGCCAATTCCGCCAGCGCGCCGGCCGCGAATACCGCATAGAGCACGAATTGCGACAGCAGCCCGGCGGTCATCTGGCCCGCCAGCACGTCCTGTGCGCCGACCCAGAGCACGACCACGACGCTCGCGAACACCAGGAAGATGGCGATCGCGGTCAGCACGGCGCGTGCTTTGATCGACTCGCGAGCGGCGTGAAAGGCCTGCTCCACCGCGCGAGAAAACCGCGTGCTGGCAGGCTTCTCGTTGGTGAAGGCCTGCAAGATGCGCACCGCACCGAGCGCCTCCGAGGCATAAGCCGACGCATCGGCCAGCGTGTCCTGCGCCAGGCGTGACCGGCGGCGCACCGAACGGCCGAATGCGAACAGCGGCAGCACGATGATCGGAATCGCCGCCAGCACGAAAGCCGACAGCCGCGGGCTCGTCACCACCATCATGGTGGCGGCGCCGATGAACAGCACCACGTTGCGCAATGCGATCGAGACGGAAGCGCCGACGGCGGATTTAATCTGGGTGGTGTCGGCGGTCAGCCGCGACATCATCTCGCCGGTTCGGGCCTGGTCGAAATAGGCGGCCGACAGCGAGACGAGATGGCGGAAAACGTCGCTGCGCAGATCGGCGACCACGCGTTCGCCGAGACTGGTGACAAGGTAGTAGCGCAGCGCGCTCGCCAGCGCGAGCACGGCCACCACCGCGATCATCACCAGGAAATAGCCGTCGATCAGCTCAGGGCTCTCGCGCGAGAACCCGAAATCGATCATCCGGCCGACCGCGACCGGCACCGCCAGCGGCGCCAGCGCCGCCACCACCAGGGCGCCGAAGGCGGCGACCGCCTGGCCGCGGTAGCGGGCGAGATAAGGCAGCAGCGAGAGCAGCGGCCGCAGCTTGACCGGGCCCGACAACGGCGCCTGCGGCGGCTTGGAGGCGCGGTCCGGCTCCACAGCGACCGCACCAGGGTCGCGCGTAGCGCCTCGTTCGGCGATATTCATGGGCTGGGACAATGCCCGCTCGGTTCCCAAGTGGCAATCGCTGCCGATCGGCGCCTTGTTTCGCGCACCCACGTGGGGTATAGAACCGCGACTTCCACACACCGACATGACCGGCGCGGCTGCGAGGCCGCCCCGAGGACCCCAGCGATGAAACCCGATATCCATCCCGAGTACCACACCGTCAAGGTGATCATGACCGACGGCACCGAGTTCAGCACCCGCACCACCTGGGGCAAGCCCGGCGACGTGTTGCATCTCGACATCGACACCAAGTCGCACCCGGCCTGGACCGGCGGCCAGCAGCAATTGCTCGATCGCGGCGGGCGGCTGTCGCGTTTCCAGAAGAAGTTTTCCGGCTTCCTCAAGAAGGAATGAGCCGAACGCGGTTCTCAAAACAAAACCCCCGCTCGCGCGGGGGTTTTGTTTTTCGATGCTGCCTGCAGGTCGGAAGGAATCAAACGCCATCCTGTTCGAAAGCCGCCTTCAGCAAGCCGAGCTGCCGCTCCACCGGATTGCCGGCATTCGGCCGCGGCGGGTTGGCGCTAGCGTGGATGGTGGCATCGAGCCGCCGCACCGCGACCTGCAATACCTTGGAGCGGTCGATCAGCTCGCGCAGACGCTCGGGCAGCATACTGAGCGTCTGTTCGTCGGCGCTGTCATGGGCCGAGAGCTTGACCTTGGCCTTTTCCTTGTTGGCCTGGGCGAGCGACATCTCGCCCTCCTTGACCGCGCGATGCAGCAGCAGCCAGGACGCGAGCTGCATCAGCCGCGTGGTCAGCCGCATGCTTTCGGTGGCATAGGCGAGGCCGGCGATACGCTGAAGCTTTTTGGATTCCTGCCGGCCGCCACCGTCGAGATAGCTCGCGGTCTCCTCGACCAGGGCCATGCCGTCGCGGAACAGGTCGGCAAAGACCTGCGAATTGGCAAGCCGCTCGCCGAAAGAAACGGGTCCGGCCTCGCTGGCCGAGTGTTCGGACATACTCAAACGCCTCACGCTAACAGAACTGTTTTTGGACTTGCGCCAACCCCTGGCGAGGCCCCGAGCATCGCGCGGCGCGGCGCGGCTGTCTAGCCACCCGCGGAGCGAAGCTGCCGACATAGTTGCCGCGCGGCCACGCGCGGCCTGGGGGCCCAAAACAGTAAAAAAAGAGCCGCCGTTGCCGGCGGCTCGAAGTTTTAACAGGGAGGCGTCAAACAGAGTGGACAGGAGCCACTCAATGTCCAGAAGTTGGACAATGCCAGTAATGTTCGAGAAAGCTTAACAAGACCCTAACAATCTTAACAATTTGCCCCCGGCTCGAGCGGCAGGGATTTACCGCCGCGGGCTCCCCAGAGCGTCATTTCTTGAAGAACTGGTCGGCCACATTGCGCGAGGCCTGCTTGCGTGAAATCGCGCTTTCAAGGCGCGCGATCTCCTCCTTTAGGAGCCCGATCCGCTCGTTCAGCTCCTTGACCGAGAGAAGCGCGAGCTCCTGCCCGATCTCATGGACGATCTTCTTTTTCGGCCGATCCTCGTCGTCCATCGGCGGTCTCCGGATCAAGGTGCGGCCACGTTAGCACGCCGCCGGACGCGGTTGTACCGGCTGACGGCAGTGCGCTAGGAAGAACGCATGACCTTGCCCTCCGAGATGACCGCGATCGTGATCCGCGCGCCCGGCGGCCCCGAAGCGCTGGTGCCCGAACGCCGTCCGGTACCGCAACCGGCCGATGGCGAGGTGCTGGTGAAAGTTGCCGCCGCCGGCGTCAATCGTCCCGACGTGATGCAGCGACAGGGTCTTTATCCGCCGCCCAAGGGCGTTACCGACATTCCCGGCCTGGAGATCGCCGGCGAGGTGGTCGCACTCGGTGTCAATGCCGCGCGCTGGAAGCCGGGCGATCGCGTGATGGCGCTCGTGGTCGGCGGCGGCTACGCCGAATATTGTCCCGCGCATGAGAGTCACTGCCTGCCGTTTCCCCCGTCGCTGTCGATGAACGAGGCAGGCGCGATCCCGGAGACCTTCTTCACCGTCTGGCACAACGTGTTCGAGCGCGGCGGGCTCAAATCCGGCGAAACCCTGCTGGTGCACGGCGGCTCGTCCGGCATCGGCACCACCGCAATCCAGCTCGCCAAGCAATTCGGCTCGCGGGTGATCGTGACCGCCGGCTCCGAGCAAAAATGCGCGGCCTGCCGCGAGCTCGGCGCCGACCTCGCCATTAACTATAAGACCGAAGACTTCGTCGCCGCCACCAAAGCCGCGACCGGCGGCAAGGGCGCCGATGTTATCCTGGACATGGTGGGTGGCGATTACATCGAGCGCAATTACGAGGCAGCCGCGGTCGAGGGCCGCGTGGTGCAGATCGCCTTTCAGGGCTCACCGAAGGCGACCGTCGATTTCCGCCGCATCATGCTCAAGCGCCTGCATCATACCGGCTCGACGCTCCGTTCGCGTTCGGTCGCCGACAAGGGCGCCATCGCCCGCGCTGTCGAGAAGAATGCGCTGCCGCTCGTGGCAGCCGGCAAGGTGCGGCCGGTGATCGACAGCACCTTTCCGCTGACCGAGGCCGCCGCCGCCCATGCGCGCATGGAGTCGAGCCAGCATATCGGCAAGATCGTGCTGACTGTTTGACCGGTAATCGGCTATCGTCTGGCGCCCATAGGATCATGGCAGGCCGCGAAATCGACGCAAAGTTGCCTAGCTTGTCGTGGTTAGCTGGCTTGTTTTGGCTCGCGCGCCGTGCGGGCGAAGCGATCGGGCTTTGGGAGCTGGGAGGCCGTCGTTTGAATTTCGTCCGCGCCGCCTTCCGGCTGGCAATCCTCGCGCTTGCGCTATTCAGCGCATGGCCTGCGCGCGCCGTCGATGCCGTGAACGTAAGGCGCGACGCCGCCGCCATCGACCTCACCGCCGCGGTCGAACGGCATCGCACCAACACCAATCGCATCCAGGTCTCGACCGCGCCCGACGCCAGCCAGTTGGTGCAGCGCATGGACGTGCGGGCGCGCGAGAACAACACCAATTGGGCGGTGTTCGCGCTCGCCAATTCCGGCGACGAGCAGATCGACCGCCTGATCGTCATCCCGCATTACCGCATGGTCGGCTCCGGTCTGCTGTGGCCGGACCTTGGCCTGTCGCGCGTGGTCAGCATCACCAGCAGCGGCGACCGCCCGGAACGGCAGGAAAGCGCCACCGCCGACGTGTTCCGCATCACACTCGATCCCGGCACGGTGATGACCTATGTGGCGGAGCTGCGCACCGACAAGCTAACCCAGCTCTATTTATGGGATCCCGACTCCTACAAGGACAAGCTCAACAGCATCACGCTGTATTACGGGATCGTCATCGGCATCGCCGGCCTGCTGGCGCTGTTCCTGACCATCCTGTTCGTGGTCAAGGGCAGCGTGATGTTTCCGGCAGCGGCCGCGCTCGGCTGGGCGGTGCTGGTCTACATCGGCGTCGACTTCGGCTGCTGGGGCAAGGTGTTCGACATGGGCGCCGGAACGGAGCGCATCTGGCGCGCCTCCGGCGAAGCGATCCTGACCGCGACGTTGCTGGTGTTCCTGTTCGCCTATCTCAACCTCGGCCGCTGGCATGTGCGTTACATGCACATCACGCTGGCCTGGCTGGTTGGCCTCGCCGCGCTGGTGGCGCTGGCGTTGTTCGATCCGTCGATTGCTTCAGGCATCGCGCGGCTGTCGCTTGCGGGCGTTGCATTCCTCGGCTTCAGCCTCGTGGTTTATCTCTCCACCCACGGCTTCGACCGCGCGGTGCTGCTGATTCCGACCTGGTTCCTCCTGGTGATCTGGACGGTCGCCGCGATCCTGACCGTCACTGGATGGGTCACCAACGACATCGTCGGTCCCGCGCTGCTCGGCGGTCTCGTTCTGATCGTCATGCTGATCGGCTTCACGGTGATGCAGCATGCCTTCGCCGGCGGCATCACCCACAACATCGTCTCCGACGTCGAGCGCCGCGCGCTGGCGCTCACCGGCGCAGGCGACATGATCTGGGATTGGGACGTCTCGTCCGACCGCGTTTACACCAGCCCGGAAACCGAAGTGCTGCTCGGCCTCAAGCGCGGCTCGCTCGAAGGCCCGGCGTCGAAGTGGCTCGAGGTGCTGCATCCGCTCGACCGCGACCGCTTCCGCGCCTCGCTCGACAGCGTGCTCGAACAGCGCCGCGGCCGTCTGGTCCAGGACTTCCGGCTGCGCTCACCGGACGGCAATTACATGTGGTTCGCGCTCAAGACC
>JBKKAF010000019.1:0-17794 GCA_046714775.1 Xanthobacteraceae bacterium
TCGCTTCGGCATCGTGTTCCGCCCCAGCCCGCGGCAGTCCGACGTCATGATCATCGCCGGGACGCTGTGCAACAAGATGGCGCCGGCGCTGCGCAAGGTCTACGACCAGATGGCCGAACCGCGCTGGGTGATCTCGATGGGCTCCTGCGCCAACGGCGGCGGCTACTACCACTACAGCTACTCGGTCGTGCGCGGCTGCGACCGGATCGTCCCGGTCGACGTCTACGTTCCCGGTTGCCCACCCACTGCCGAAGCGCTGCTCTACGGCCTGCTGCTCTTGCAGAAAAAGATCCGTCGCACCGGCACGATCGAGCGATAGGCCAGAAGTATGGGGGACGTCTCGACCACATCGCCGATCGAGGGGCTGGCCGAGCGCGCCGCTACGCTGTTGGGTGACCGCGTCATCTCGAGCGGGGTGGCGTATGGCGAACTGACGGTTGTGCTGCAACGCGAAACCATTGTCGATGCCGTGCGCATCCTCCACGACAGCGCCGACACGAAGTTCATCTCGTTCGTCGATCTCTGCGGTGCCGACTATCCGGGCCGCGAAGAGCGGTTCGAAGTCGTCTATCATCTGCTCTCTCCGCAGAAGAATCTGCGCATCCGGCTCAAGATCAACACCGACGCCGATACGCCCGTGCCCTCGATCACGTCAGTCTTTCCCGGTGCCGACTGGTTCGAGCGCGAAGCCTATGATCTGTTCGGCATCCTGTTCACCGGACACCCCGATCTGCGCCGCATCCTCACCGATTACGGCTTCGATGGGTACCCGCTTCGGAAGGACTTTCCGACCACCGGCTATGTCGAGGTCCGCTACGACGAGGAGCGCAAGCGCGTCGTCTACGAGCCGGTGAAACTGGCACAGGAATTCCGCCAGTTCGATTTCCTCAGCCCTTGGGAGGGCACGGACTATATGCTCCCCGGCGACGAAAAGAAGAGCTCGTGATGGCCGAGGCGGAGGTCAGAAACTTCACCATCAATTTCGGGCCCCAGCATCCGGCTGCCCATGGCGTGCTGCGGCTGGTGCTCGAGCTCGACGGCGAAATTGTCGAGCGCGTCGATCCGCATATCGGCCTCCTGCACCGCGGCACCGAGAAGCTGATCGAGCATAAGACCTATCTGCAGGCGATCCCATATTTCGACCGGCTCGATTATGTCGCGCCGATGAACCAGGAACACGCCTTCTGCCTGGCGGTGGAGAAGCTGATCGGCCTGCAAATCCCGCGGCGTGCGCAGCTCATCCGCGTGCTCTATTGCGAAATCGGGCGTCTGCTCTCGCACCTCCTCAACGTCACCACGCAGGCGATGGACGTCGGCGCGCTCACGCCGCCGCTGTGGGGCTTCGAGGAACGCGAGAAGCTGATGGTGTTCTACGAGCGCGCCTCCGGCAGCCGCATGCATGCCGCCTATTTCCGCGCCGGCGGGGTGCACCAGGATCTGCCCCCCAAGCTGCTCGACGACATCTGGGCATTCTGCGATCCATTCCTGAAAGTGTGCGACGACCTCGAAGGCCTGCTCACCGGCAACCGCATCTTCAAGCAGCGCAATGTCGATATCGGCGTGGTGACCCTGAAGGACGCCTGGGCCTGGGGGTTCTCCGGCGTGATGGTGCGCGGCTCGGGCGCGGCCTGGGACCTGCGCAAGGCGCAGCCCTACGAATTCTACGCCGAGATGGATTTCGACATCCCGATCGGCAAGAACGGCGACAATTACGACCGCTATTGCCTGCGCATGGAGGAGATGCGCCAGTCGGTGCGCATCATGAAGCAGTGCCTGGAGAAGTTGCGCTCGCCCGGCGGCGCGGGGCCGGTCTCGGTGGCCGACAACAAGATCGTGCCGCCGAAACGCGCCGAGATGAAGCGTTCGATGGAAGCGCTGATCCATCATTTCAAGCTTTACACCGAGGGATTCCACGTACCGGCCGGCGAGGTCTATACCGCAGTCGAGGCGCCGAAAGGCGAGTTCGGCGTCTATCTGATCTCCGACGGCACCAACAAGCCTTACAAGTGCAAGATCCGGGCGCCTGGCTTTGCGCATCTGCAGGCGATGGATTTCCTCTGCAAGGGCTACATGCTGGCGGACGTGTCGGCGATCCTCGGCTCCATCGACATCGTGTTCGGGGAAGTGGACCGGTGACTGAACTCGGTTCCCCTATCTACCCGGAAAGCAACCGGTGTCCGGCGGTACGCGAGCCGTCGCCGTTGGCGCGCGTCCTTGGCCAAGCTCTGCGCGGATACGCCCACCTTGAAGCGCGTTACAGCCTGCGCGGGTTCCGGCGCGCCGCGAATGTGGCGCGCTATCTGCATTTCCAGCGGGGGCTCTTCAGCGCGGAGCTTGGTCCGGACTCTCGCTTCATCTTTCCCTTGGGCGACCGATACTGGTCATGGCCGATCCTTTTTGCCAACGCTCCGTACGAGCCGGAGATAGATTGGCTGTTGCGCCGGGCCGCCAATCTTCCCTACGCGATGCTCGATTGCGGCGCGAACATGGGCTACTGGGCAATTCTCGCGTCGAGCGCCGCCTATGGCCGGCATCCGGTCGTTGCGATCGAGGCCTCGCGGTCGAACTTCGAGCTTCTCCTCAATAACGCGCGCGCCAATGGTCAGCGTTTCCGTGCCGTTCATCGCGCCATCACCGATACCTCAGGGGAAACGGTGCGACTGATCGGCAAACCGCATTTCGGGCGATCGCTGCGGTCCGATTGGGACCGCAAGCCAAGCGGCGTGGTCGAGGAGGTGGAGACGATCACGCTCGACGAGGTGGCGGACCGCTATTTGCCGGATCGCGAACAGCCGCTACTGATAAAATTGGATGTGGAAGGGGTGGAACTCGAGGCGATGAAGGGAGGCGGCCGGCTGATCGAGGAAGGCGCGCTCGTCATCTACGAGGACCATGGCAAGGAGACGACCCATCCGGCCACCCGCTATGTGATGTCGCTCGGGGATATGGAAATTTGGAATTTGGCGGCCGGCGAACGGCTGACGCGCATCACCGGTCTCGTTCAGCTCGCCGCAATCAAGACCAATCCGATACACGGTTACAACTTCTTCACCTACCGGCGCGGATCGTCGTGGGCCAAATTATTTTCCGGCCACGAAGACGACGCGAACGGGAGGATGCGCTGATGGCCGTCCGCCGCCTCGCCGAACCGCATCTGCAGCCCGCGAGCTTCGCCTTCACCGCGGAGAATCTCGCTTGGGCGGAACGTCAGATCGCGCGCTACCCGGAGGGCCGGCAACAGTCGGCGGTCATTCCGCTGCTCTGGCGCGCGCAGGAGCAGGCCGGCGGCTGGCTGCCGCAGAAGGCGATCGAATATGTCGCCGATCTCTTGCGCATGGCGAATATCCGCGTGCTGGAAGTAGCGACCTTCTACACCATGTTCAATCTCGATCCGGTTGGGACATTCTACGTCCAGCTCTGCGGGACCACGCCTTGCGTGTTGCGCGGCGCCGAGGAATTGAAAACCGTGTGCCACCAGAAGATCGGCGAGCAGCACCACGTCACCGCCGATGGAAAATTCTCCTGGATCGAGGTCGAGTGTCTCGGCGCTTGCGTCAACGCGCCGATGGCCCAGATCAATTTTGACTATTACGAAGACCTGACGCCGGAGAGCTTCGGCAGGCTGCTCGACGATCTGGCCGTCGGCAAGACGGTAAAACCCGGTCCGCAAATCGACCGACAATTGTCGGCGCCGGTCGGGGGACTGACGACGCTCACCGACCCCGATCTCTACCCACGAAGCAACGGCAAACCGCACGGCGCATCGCTGACCGACCAGGAGGCCAAGAAGCCGGGCGCCGCCGCGAACGTGCGTGAAGCGGCGGTTCCGAAACCGCCGGTCGGCGATTCATCGACAAACAGGCAGTCGTAATGCTCTCGGACAAGGACCGCATTTTCAAGAATCTCTATGGCCTGCACGATTGGGGCCTCGAGGGTGCGCGCGCGCGCGGCGCCTGGGACGGCACCAAGGCGATCCTGGAGAAGGGCTCCGACTGGATCATCAATGAGATCAAGGCGTCGGGCCTGCGTGGCCGCGGTGGCGCCGGTTTTCCGACCGGCATCAAATGGTCGTTCATGCCCAAGCAGTCGGACGGGCGGCCGCATTATCTCGTCGTCAATGCCGACGAGTCCGAGCCCGGCACCTGCAAGGACCGCGAGATCATGCGGCACGATCCGCATCTTCTGGTCGAGGGCTGCCTGCTCGCCGGTTTTTCCATGCGGGCGCACGCTGGCTACATCTATATCCGCGGCGAGTTCATCCGCGAGCGCGAACGGCTGCAGGCTGCCGTCGACCAGGCTTATGACGCGGGACTGATCGGCAAGAACGCCTGCGGCTCCGGATTCGATTTCGATCTCTATGTCCACCACGGCGCCGGCGCTTATATCTGCGGCGAAGAGACGGCGCTGCTGGAAAGCCTGGAAGGCAAGAAGGGCATGCCGCGGCTGAAGCCGCCGTTCCCGGCCAATGTCGGGCTCTATGGCTGTCCCACCACCGTCAATAATGTGGAGACCATCGCGCAGGCACCGGACATCTGCCGGCGCGGCGCCGCCTGGTTCGCCGGTATCGGCCGGCCCAATAATAGCGGCACCAAGCTGTTCTGCATTTCCGGCCATGTGGAGCGGCCGTGCAATGTCGAAGAGGCAATGGGGATACCACTGCGCGAACTGCTGGAGCGCCATGCCGGCGGCGTGCGCGGCGGCTGGGACAATCTGCTGGCCGTCATTCCCGGCGGCTCGTCGATGCCGCTCATCCCTGCCGGTCCCGATCAGTGCGACGCGCTGTTCATGGATTTCGACGGCTGCAAAGAGAAGAAATCCGCGCTGGGCACCGCCGGCGTCATCGTCATGGACAAGTCCACCGACATCGTCCGCGCCATGGCGCGCATCTCCTATTTCTACAAGCACGAGAGCTGCGGCCAGTGCACGCCTTGCCGCGAGGGCGTCGGCTGGATGTGGCGCGTGCTCACCCGCATGGCGGAAGGCCGCGCCCAGAAACGCGAGATCGACATGCTGCTGGAGGTCACCACCCAGATCGAAGGCCACACCATTTGCGCCTTCGGCGACGGCGCGGCCTGGCCGGTGCAAGGGCTGATCCGCCACTTCCGCCCGGAGATCGAGCGGCGGATCGATCAGTACGCCGCCAATCCGCATCCGGATCCGATCCGGATCGCGGCGGAGTAGGACCAGGGAATGACCACGCTGATTGTCGACGGCAAAGAGATCGACGTTCCGCCGGAGTACACGCTGCTGCAGGCCTGCGAAGCCGCGGGCGCGGAAATCCCCCGCTTCTGCTTCCATGAGCGGCTGTCGATCGCCGGCAATTGCCGCATGTGCCTGGTTGAACTCGTGGGCTCGCCCAAGCCGGTCGCCTCCTGCGCCTGGGGCGTGCGCGACTGCCGCCCGGGTCCGAAGGGCGAGCCGCCGGTGGTCAACACCAAGACCCCGCTGGTGCGCAAGGCCCGCGAAGGCGTGCTGGAATTCCTGCTGATCAACCATCCGCTCGATTGCCCGATCTGCGACCAGGGGGGCGAATGCGACCTGCAGGACCAGACCATGGCCTACGGCGTCGATGCCAGCCGCTATGCCGAGAACAAGCGCGCGGTCGAGGACAAATATGTCGGCGCGCTGGTCAAGACCTTCATGAACCGCTGCATCCACTGCACGCGCTGCATCCGTTTCGCGACCGAAGTGGCCGGCGTGCCGGAGCTCGGCGCCATCGGGCGTGGCGAGGACATGGAGATCACCACCTATCTCGAACAGGCGATGACCTCGGAACTGCAGGGCAATGTGGTCGATCTCTGCCCGGTCGGCGCGCTCACCTCGAAACCCTATGCCTTCACCGCGCGGCCGTGGGAGCTCAATAAGACCGAGTCGATCGACGTCATGGACGCGCTCGGCTCGGCCATCCGCATCGACACACGCGGGCGCGAAGTCATGCGCATCCTGCCGCGGGTCAACGACGACGTGAACGAGGAGTGGATTTCCGACAAGACCCGCCACGTGGTCGATGGCTTGCGCATGCAGCGGCTGGACCAGCCCTATATCCGCGAGCACGGCCGCCTGCAGCCGGCGACCTGGCCGGCGGCGTTCGAAGCCATCGCCGCCAAAGTGAAAAACACCAAGGCGAACCGGATCGGCGCCATTGTCGGCGATCTGGCGGCGGTGGAGGAAACCTTCGCGCTGAAGGATTTGATGAGCCGGCTTGGCGTCAAGAACCTCGATTGCCGGCAGGACGGCGAGGCCTTCGATCCCGCGCTCGGGCGGGGCAGCTATCTGTTCAACGCCACCATCGCCGGCATCGAACGCGCCGACGCGCTTCTGATCATTGGCGCCAATCCGCGCCGCGAAGGCGCGGTGCTCAATGCCCGCATTCGCAAACGTTGGCGCGCCGGCGGCTTTCCGATCGGGGTGATCGGCGAAAAGGCCGACCTGACCTATCCTTACGATTATCTCGGCGCCGGACCGGAGACGCTGGCCGAGGTCGCGGCCGGCCGGCACGGCTTTGCCGATACGCTCAAGCAGGCGGAACGGCCGCTGGTCCTCCTCGGCGCGGGCGCGCTCGCGCGCGCCGCCGGCGCTGCGGTTGCCGCGCTCGCTGCCAAGGCGGCCCTTGACTTCGGCGCGCTCAAGGACGACTGGAACGGGTTTTCGGTCTTGCACACTGCCGCCGCCCGGGTCGGCGCCCTCGATGTCGGCTTTGTGCCCGGCGAGGGCGGACTTGCGGTCCAGCAGATGGCGGGCGGCAGCGCGCTCGACGTGCTGTTTCTGCTTGGCGCCGACGAGATCGACGTCACCCCCGGCGCCTTTGTCGTCTATCTCGGCACCCATGGTGACCGCGGCGCCCATCGCGCCGACGTCATTCTGCCGGGCGCCGCCTATCCGGAAAAATCCGCGATCTATGTCAATACCGAAGGGCGGGTGCAGATGGCGGGTCGTGCGTCTTTCCCGCCGGGCGAGGCGCGCGAGGACTGGGCGATCCTGCGCGCGCTGTCGGATGTTCTTGGCAACAGACTGCCTTACGACTCGCTCATGCAATTGCGCCGCACGCTGTTTCAGGCGCATCCGCATCTGCAGCACATCGACCGCATCGAACCGGGTAGCCGCGCCGACCTCGAAACGCTGGCCGGGCGCGGCGGAACGCCGGACAAGGCGCCGTTCGGGTCGGCAGTCGACGATTTCTATCTCACCAATCCGATCGCGCGTTGCTCCGCCGTGATGGCCGAGTGTTCGGTGATCGCGGAAGGGCACGCCGCCCTGACCGCGGCGGAGTGAAGGACTTAAAGCATGGCCGAGTTCTGGTCCGGGTATATCTGGCCGCTGACCGTCATCGTGGCGCAGAGCCTGTTGCTGCTTGGGGTACTGCTCGTGCTGGTCGCCTACGTGATCTATGCGGACCGCAAGATCTGGGCGGCGGTGCAGCTCCGGCGCGGACCGAACGTGGTTGGTCCTTGGGGCCTGCTGCAGTCGTTCGCCGATCTGCTGAAATTCGTGCTCAAGGAGCCGATCATCCCGGCCGGCGCCAACAAGGGCGTGTTCGTGCTGGCGCCGCTGGTCACCGCCGTGCTGGCGCTGGCGGCATGGGCGGTGATCCCGGTCGCCGAGGAATGGGTGGTCGCCGACATCAATGTCGGCATTCTCTACATTTTCGCGATCTCCTCGCTGAGCGTCTACGGCATCATCATGGCCGGCTGGGCGTCGAATTCGAAATATCCATTCCTGGCCGCGTTGCGCTCGGCGGCGCAGATGGTGTCCTACGAGGTCTCGATCGGTTTCGTCATCATCACGGTGCTACTGTGCGTGGGCTCGCTCAATCTCTCAGTGATCGTGGACGCCCAGGACGGCCGCTTCGGGATGTTCAGCTGGTTCTGGTTGCCGCTGTTTCCGATGTTCGTCATCTTCTTTGTGTCGGCGCTGGCGGAAACCAACAGGGCCCCGTTCGACCTGGTCGAGGCGGAATCGGAGCTGGTCGCCGGTTTCATGGTCGAATACAGCTCGGCGCCCTACATGCTGCTGATGCTGGGCGAGTATGTCGCCATTGTCACCATGTGCGCGATGGCCACGATCTTATTCCTCGGCGGCTGGCTGGCGCCGTTTCCCTATCCGCCATTCACCTGGGTGCCGGGCGTGGTCTGGTTCACGCTCAAGGCGCTGTTCATGTTCTTCCTGTTCGCCATGGCCAAGGCGATCGTGCCCCGCTATCGCTACGACCAACTGATGCGTCTGGGCTGGAAGGTTTTTTTGCCGATCTCGCTCGCCATGGTGGCGATCGTCGCCGGGGTATTGCAATACACCGGACTGGCACCGAAATGACGGGAGGGCGCAATCATGGGCATTTCGCTCGCCGGGCTCATCGGAGCCGTCGCGGGGACCCTCGTCGCCGCGATCAACTACTATCTTTTCGTTGCAATATTGGACCGCGGCGCGCGCGAGCGCGAATTGACTCAGAGCCCCGGAGAACGGGACAGCTACGATCGCAAGATGTCGGTGGTTCGCCGCCTTGTGCTGACGGCCGATCTGGTCGTCTTCGCCGGAGCGGGATACTGGTTCGGCCGCAGCTTCTTCGAATAGACGAGATGGTCACGCGCCTGCGGCGGCGTCCGGCAAGGAGAGCGGCATGAGGTTAGATCAGGCGGCCCGCTCCATATTCCTGATGGAATTCGTCTCGGCGTTCTTTCTCGCCATGCGTTACTTCTTCAAGCCCAAGCCCACGCTGAACTATCCGTTCGAGAAGGGGCCGATTTCGCCCCGCTTCCGCGGCGAACATGTGCTGCGCCGATATCCGAACGGCGAGGAGCGTTGCATCGCCTGCAAGCTGTGCGAGGCGATCTGTCCGGCCCAG
This sequence comes from Xanthobacteraceae bacterium, assembly GCA_046714775.1. GTDB lineage: Bacteria > Pseudomonadota > Alphaproteobacteria > Rhizobiales > Xanthobacteraceae > VAZQ01. The sequence continues at coordinate 8,840 of JBKKAF010000019.1, forward strand.
GCCATCACCATCGAGGCTGGGCCGCGCCGCAACGACGGCACCCGCCGCACCACGCGCTACGATATCGACATGGTCAAATGCATCTATTGCGGGCTGTGCCAGGAGGCCTGTCCGGTCGACGCCATCGTAGAGGGCCCGAACTTCGAATTCGCCACCGAGACTCGCGAAGAGCTGTACTACGACAAGGAGCGGCTCCTGGCCAACGGCGACCGCTGGGAGCGCGAGGTCGCCAAGAACATCGCGCTCGACGCGCCGTACCGGTAGCCCGATGATCGTCGCCGCACTTTTTTTCTATCTGTTTGCCGGCGTGTGCATTGCATCGGCCTTCATGGTTATTGCGGCGAAGAATCCCGTGCATTCGGTGCTGTTTCTCATTCTGGCTTTCGTCAATGCCTCCGGCCTGTTCATCCTGCTGGGCGCCGAATTCATGGCGATGATCCTGATCGTGGTCTATGTCGGCGCGGTCGCCGTGCTGTTCCTGTTCGTGGTGATGATGCTCGATGTGGACTTTGCCGAGCTGCGGCAGGGATTTTTGCAATATCTTCCGGTTGGCGGGTTGGTCGGGGTGATTTTCCTGGCCGAGCTCGTGCTCGTCGTCGGCGTCTGGACCATCCGGCCCGGGATTGCCGAGGCGATCACGGCGCCGATCCCGCCGCCTTATTCGGTCTCCAATACCGAAGCGCTCGGGCTCGTGCTTTACACCCGCTATATCTACTTCTTCCAGGCCGCGGGCCTGATACTGCTGGTCGCCATGATCGGCGCCATCGTGCTGACGTTGCGTCATAAGCCGAACATCAAGCGGCAGAACGTCGCCCAGCAAGTCGCCCGCACCAAAGAAACCGCGATGGACGTGGTCAAGGTCCGGCCGGGGCAGGGGCTGTCATGACCATCGGGCTCGGCCACTATCTCACCGTCGCCGCGATCCTGTTCACGCTCGGGATTTTCGGCATCTTTCTCAACCGCAAGAACGTCATCATCATCCTGATGTCGATCGAGCTCCTGCTGCTGGCGGTCAATATCAATCTGGTCGCGTTCTCGACCTTTCTCGGCGATCTGGTCGGCCAGGTGTTTGCGCTGCTGGTGCTGACGGTGGCGGCCGCCGAGGCCGCGATCGGGCTCGCCATTCTGGTCACCTATTTCCGTAATCGCGGCTCGATCGCGGTCGACGACATCAATCTCATGAAGGGTTGAGCGCATGATCCCGAAAAGTGGGCACCGGTTTTCGGATCAGATCATGCGCCCAGAAAGATAAGGCATGTCTCAGGCGATCGTCTTTCTGCCGCTCATCGGCGCGATCCTGGCGGGCTTGATCGCGCTCGCGGGCGCGCGCGCGCGCCATCCGGGCGGCTTTTCGGATGCCGGCTCCGACCATCATCACGGCGGTGATGCGGTTGCGGTGCATGCGGCGCATGCCGACGCCCATGAGCGGGAACCGGCCGCGGCTGGCTCGCGCGCCGCCGAACTGATCACCACCGGCTTTCTTTTCGTTGCGATGATCCTGTCCTGGATCGCGTTCGTGACTGTCGGCTTCGGCCAGGACGAGCGCGTTCTGCTGACGACATGGATGGCGTCGGGCGACCTCAAGGTCGCATGGTCGCTGCGGGTCGATACGCTGACCGCGGTGATGCTGGTCGTAGTCACCACCATCTCGACTTTCGTGCACCTCTATTCCATCGGCTACATGGCCGAGGATCCGTACCGCCCGCGGTTCTTCTCCTACCTGTCGCTGTTCACCTTCGCCATGCTGATGCTGGTGACGTCCGACAACCTGGTGCAGCTGTTCTTCGGCTGGGAAGGCGTCGGGCTGATGAGCTATCTGCTCATCGGCTACTGGTACAAGAAGCCGGAAGCCAACGCCGCGGCGATCAAGGCCTTCATCGTCAACCGCATCGGCGATTTCGGCTTTGCGCTCGGCATCTTCGCCGTCTTCATGATGACCGGCGCCGTCGATTTCGACACCGTGTTCGCTCAGGCGCCGTCGCTGACCGGCAAGACCATCAGCTTCCTCGGCTGGCAGGCCGACGCGCTGACCCTGATCTGCCTGCTGCTGTTCATGGGCGCGATGGGCAAGTCGGCACAGTTCCTGCTGCACACCTGGCTGCCCGATGCGATGGAGGGTCCGACCCCGGTCTCGGCCTTGATCCATGCCGCCACCATGGTGACCGCGGGCGTGTTCATGGTGGCGCGGCTGTCGCCGCTGTTCGAGCTGGCGCCCAATGCACAGACCTTCGTCACCTTCATCGGCGCCACGACGGCGCTGTTCGCGGCCACGATCGGCCTCGTGCAGAACGACATCAAGCGCATCGTGGCCTATTCGACCTGCTCGCAGCTCGGCTACATGTTCGTCGCCATGGGCGTCGGCGCCTATTCGGTCGGCATGTTCCACCTGTTCACCCACGCCTTCTTCAAGGCGCTGTTGTTTCTCGGCGCGGGCTCGGTGATCCATGCCATGCATCACGAGCAGGACATCCAGAAAATGGGCGGGCTGAAGGACCGCATCCCATTCACCTATTGGGTGATGGTGATCGGAACGCTGGCGCTCACCGGCTTCCCGCTCACCGCCGGCTACTTCTCCAAGGACGCCATCATCGAAGCCGCTTACGTGGGCAAGAATCCGATGGCGCTTTATGCTTTCACGGCGACGGCCGCCGCCGCCGCGCTCACCGCGTTCTATTCCTGGCGGCTGATCTTCGTGACGTTCCACGGCCGCCCGCGCGATCGGCATCTGTATGCGCAGGCGCATGAGAGCCCGATGGTCATGCTGGTGCCGCTTGGCTTTCTAGCCGCCGGCTCGGTGCTGTCCGGATTTCCGTTCAAGGAATTGTTCGTCGGCCACGGGGTTGAGGAATTCTTCCGCGAGTCGCTCAAGTTCGCGCCCGACAATCACATCCTCGAGGAGATGCACCGCGTTCCCCCTCTCGTCGCTTTGTTGCCGACCTTGTTGATGGCGGCCGGCTTCGCGGTGGCCTGGACCTTCTATATCCGCAAGCCTGAACTTCCGGTCGAACTGGCGCGACAGCACGAGCCGCTCTACCGGTTCCTGCTCAACAAGTGGTATTTCGACGAGCTCTACGACCTGATCTTTGTCAGGCCCACGCTCTGGCTCGGACGCGTGCTCTGGAAATACGGCGACGGCCGGCTGATCGACGGCCTCGGCCCCGACGGCGTGTCGGCGCGCGTGCTCGATGTCACCCGCAATGTGGTGCGGCTGCAGACCGGTTATCTCTATCACTATGCCTTCGCCATGCTGATCGGCGTCGCCGCCCTGATCACCTGGTTCATGTTTGCCGGGGGAACGAGCTGATGACGAGCTGGCCGATCCTGTCCGTCACCACCTTCCTGCCGCTGGTCGGCGCGCTGTTCCTCATGCTGATGCGCAGCAACGACGAGGCCGAGAACCGCAACGCCCGCTGGGTGGCGCTGTGGACCACGCTGATCACCTTCGCGGTCTCGCTGATCCTGGTCTGGCGATTTAACGCCGGCTCGGCCGAATTTCAGTTCGTCGAGAAACGGCCATGGCTCGGAGCGACGACCGCCTATCACATGGGCGTCGACGGCATCTCCTTGCCATTCGTGATCCTGACCACCGCGCTGATGCCGCTTTGCATCATCGCGAGCTGGCGGTCGATCGAGCAGCGGGTCAAGGAATACATGATCGCCTTCCTGGTGCTGGAAACCTTGATGGTCGGCACCTTCTGCGCGCTCGATCTCGTGCTGTTCTATCTGTTCTTCGAGGGCGGCCTGATCCCGATGTTCCTGATCATCGGCGTATGGGGCGGACCGCGCCGGGTCTATGCCAGCTTCAAGTTCTTCCTCTATACGCTGCTCGGCTCGGTGCTGATGCTGCTCGCCATCATGGCGATGTATTGGAGCGCCGGCACGACCGACATTCCGACCCTGATGCAGCACAATTTTCCGCGCGGGCTGCAGACCTGGGCGTGGCTGGCCTTCTTCGCATCGTTCGCGGTCAAGCTGCCGATGTGGCCGGTGCATACTTGGTTGCCGGACGCCCATGTGGAGGCGCCGACCGCCGGTTCGGTGGTCCTGGCCGCCATCCTTTTGAAAATGGGCGGCTATGGCTTTCTGCGCTTTTCACTGCCGATGTTTCCCTTCGCATCGCATGACTTCGCGCCGCTGGTTTTCGCGCTCTCGGTGATCGCTGTCATCTACACCTCGCTGGTGGCGCTGGTGCAGGAGGACATGAAGAAGCTGATCGCCTATTCTTCGGTGGCCCATATGGGCTTCGTGACCATGGGTATTTTCGCAGCCACCAGCCAGGGCGTGGCCGGCGGCATCTTCCAGATGATCTCCCACGGCATCGTGTCGGGCGCGCTGTTTCTCAGCGTCGGCGTGGTCTATGACCGGGTGCATACCCGCGAGATTGCGGCCTATGGCGGGTTGGTCAACCGCATGCCGCTCTACGCCGCGGCGTTCATGGTGTTCACGCTGGCCAATGTGGCGCTGCCGGGCACATCGGGCTTCGTCGGTGAGTTCCTGACCCTGATCGGAACCTTCAAGGTCAGCATCTGGACCGCGACGCTCGCCACAATCGGCACCATCCTGTCGGCCGCCTATGCGCTCTGGCTCTATCGCAAGGTGATCTTCGGGGTGCTGGACAAACCGCGGCTCGCCGCCATCAAGGATCTGGATTACAGAGAGATCGTCACGCTCGGTCCGCTGGCGGTGCTGACCATCCTGTTCGGAATTTTTCCGCAGCCGGTGCTCAACCTCTCGGCGGCGGCCGTCACCCAACTGCTTGAGAACTACAACAAGGCTCTGAGCGCGGCGAAGACCGCGGCGCTGCTGCCTTACTGACGATGCGACTTAGAACGATGCGACTTAGAACGATGCGACCTGGAAACCCATGAGCGAAACGTTCGAATTCCGCGAACTGCTGCCGGCCCTGCCGGAGATCGTGCTCGTGGTCGGCGCCATGGCGCTGCTGATGCTCGGCGTCTTCCGCGGCGACCGCTCGGCTGTTCTGGTCAACTGGCTCGCCATCGTGCTCCTGATCGCAACCGGCGCGATCATCGCCTGGCTGCCGGACGGCAGGCTCACGGCCTTTGGCGACAGTTTCGTGCTCGACCCGTTCGCGCGCTTCCTGAAGCAATTGGCGCTCACCGGTTCGGCGGTCGCCATCCTGATGTCGTTCGACTATTTCGGCCGCGACCGGAAGCTGAAGTTCGAATATCCGGTCCTGATCCTGCTCTCCACCGCCGGCATGCTGATGCTGATCTCGGCGTCCGACCTGATCGCGCTTTATCTCGGCCTCGAACTGATGAGTCTCGCGCTCTACGTGGTCGCCGCCTTCGATCGCGACAATGTGCGCGCGAGCGAAGCCGGGTTGAAATATTTTGTGCTGGGCGCGCTGTCTTCAGGGATGCTGCTGTACGGCGCCTCGCTGATCTACGGTTTTACCGGCACGGTCAGCTTTGCCGGCATCGCCAAGGCGGCGACCGGGCAGGGCGGGCTTGGCTTAGGCCTGATCTTCGGGTTGGTCTTCCTGTTCGCCGGCTTCTGCTTCAAGGTGTCGGCGGTGCCGTTTCACATGTGGACGCCTGACGTCTATGAGGGCGCGCCGACGCCGATCACCGCCTTCTTCGCCGCCGCCCCGAAGGTCGCCGGCATTGCCATGTTCGTGCGCACCGCGGTGGTGGCATTTCCCGAGATCGTGCCGCAATGGCAGCAGATCGTGGTGTTTGTGGCCATCGCCTCCATGCTGCTCGGCGCTTTCGCAGCCATCGGCCAGCGCAACATCAAGCGCCTGATGGCCTATTCCTCCATCGGACATATGGGCTTTGCGCTGATCGGGCTGGCCGCCGGAACCGCAGAAGGCGTGCAGGGCGTGCTGATTTATATGGCGATCTATGTCGCCATGACGCTCGGGACCTTCGCCTGCATCCTCTCGATGCGCCGCGACGGCGAGATGGTCGAAGACATTTATGATCTTGCCGGGCTCGCCCGCACCAAGCCGGCGATGGCGTTCTTTCTGGCGATGCTGTTGTTTTCGCTCGCCGGAATTCCGCCGCTCGCCGGCTTTTTCGCAAAATTCTACGTGTTTCTGGCGGCCATTCAGGCCGGTTTGTTCACGCTCGCGGTCATCGGCGTGCTGGCAAGCGTGGTCGGCGCCTATTACTATCTGCTGATCGTGAAGATCATGTATTTCGACGAGCCCGCCAAATCCTTCGAACGGATGCCCCTTGAGCTCAAGGCGGTGCTTGCCGTCACCGGCCTGTTCAATCTGTTGTACTTCGTTTATCCGGGACCGCTCGTTGACGCCGCCCGTGTCGCGGCGAAATCGCTGTTTTAACGCATGCAGCTCGATCCCACCGCGTCGGCGGCAGGCGTGCGTCTTCGCACGCACGACCAGCTCGGCTCGACCAATACCGAAGCGCTCGCCACGGCGCGCAAGGGCGAGAGCGGTCCCTTGTGGATCACTGCCGGGCGGCAGACCGCGGGCCGCGGCCGGCGCGGTCGCAAATGGATCTCCGCGCGCGGCAACCTGCATGCCAGCCTGCTGCTGACCGATCCTGGCCCCCCGGAGAATTGGCCGCAACTGTCGTTCGTGGCGGCCCTCGCAGTCCATGATGCGATAGTGGACGTGGCAGCCGAGCTCAAGCCGCTGCTTGAGATCAAATGGCCGAACGATCTTTTGCTCAAAGGCAAGAAATTCGCCGGCATCCTGATCGAAGGCGAGGCCGGCGGCGAGGAGAAGCCGGGAGCGGTCGCCGTCGGCGTCGGGATCAATTGCGCGAGCCATCCGGACAAGACCGATTTCCCCGCGACCGATCTGGCCGCGCTCGATGCCAGCGTGTCGCCTGCCATCATGTTCGCGGCGCTCTCGCGCAAGATGCTGGGACGCTTGGCGCAATGGAACGCCGGAGAAGGCTTTTCCACCGTCCGTACCGATTGGCTGGCGCGCGTCTCGGGCGTTGGCGAGGACATTCGTGTGCGCGTTGTCGACCACGAATTGACCGGCCGCTTCGAGACCGTGGACGAGACCGGCCGGCTGGTGCTGGTGCTACCGGACGGACGCACCGAACTGGTCGCCGCCGGCGACGTGCTTGCCGTCGATGCCGCGGGCCGGGAAAGCGGCGAATAATGGCGGCCGGCGGTGACGAACTCGTCTTCGCGCCGCTCGGTGGGGTGGGCGAGATCGGCATGAATCTCGCGCTCTATGGCCTTGGCCCGCAGGGCCGCCGGCAATGGATCGTGGTCGATTTCGGCGTCTCTTTTGCCGGCGACGATCTGCCGGGCATCGATCTGATCTTCCCCGACATCCGCTACCTGCTGGAGGAGCGCCGCAATCTGCTCGGCATTGTACTCACCCATGCCCATGAGGATCATTTCGGCGCGCTGCTCGATCTGTGGCCGCAGCTGAAAGTGCCGGTCTACGGCACGCCATTTACCGCCGCGCTGCTCGACGCCAAGCGGCGCGGCGAGCCCGGTGCTCTGGAAATCCCGGTCAAGGTCGTTCCACTCGGCGGACGCTTCACCCTCGGTCCGTTCGACATCGAAATGGTGTCGATGGCCCATTCGATACCGGAATCCAACGGGCTGATCATCCGCACCCGGCTCGGCACCGTGCTGCATACCGGCGATTGGAAGATCGATCCGACACCGATGATCGAGCCGCCGACCGACGAAGCCAAGCTGCGGGCGCTCGGCGATGCGGGATGCCTGGCGCTGCTCGGCGATTCCACCAATGCGGTGCGCGAGGGCCGCTCGCCGTCGGAAACCGATGTCGCCAAGTCGCTCGCCGAACTGATCAAGAGCGCGCGCGGGCGGGTCGGCGTGACCACCTTCGCCTCCAATGTAGCGCGCATCCGCGCCGTCGCCGAAGCCGCCGCTGCCTGCGGCCGCGAGGTCGTGCTGGTCGGCCGCGCCATGGAACGGATCGCCCAGGTGGCGCGTGAGACCGGCTATCTCGACGGCATCCAGGAATTCCGCGCCATGGATGTTTACGGCCATCTGCCGCCCGACAAGGTGGTGGCGCTGTGCACCGGCAGCCAGGGGGAGCCGCGCGCGGCGCTGGCGCGCATCGCCGCCGACGAGCACCCCGTGGTCACCTTCTCACGCGGGGATCGCGTAATCTTCTCATCGCGCGCCATTCCCGGCAACGAGAAGGCGGTATCGCGCATCATCAACGGGCTGGTCGAACAGGGCGTCGAAGTGATCACCGACCGCACCCATCTGGGCCACGTCTCCGGCCATCCGCGCCGCGCCGAGCTGGAAGACATGATTAGCTGGGTGCGTCCGCAACTCTTGATCCCGGTACACGGCGAGGCGCTGCACCTGGCCGAGCATGGCGAATTGGCGCGCCGCGCCGGCGTGCCCAAGGTGCTGCAATGCCGCAACGGCGATCTGGTGCGGCTGGCGCCCGGCGATCCCGGCATTATCGACGAGGTGCCGGCCGGACGCCTGTACAAGGACGGCGCGCTGTTGGTCGATGCGCAGGCGCGCACGGTTCCGGAGCGCCGCCGTCTCGGCTTTGCCGGCGTCATCTCGATCGCGCTCGCAGTGTCCGACCGCGGCGAGCTGATTTCCGATCCCGACATCGCGCTCACAGGAATTCCTGAAATCGATGCCGAAGGCCGCAAGCTGGCCGAGGTGGTTTATGACGCCATCGTCGGCGCCTTGCAGTCGATGCCGCGGGCACGCCGACGCGACCCCGATGCGGTCGCCGAGGCAGCCAGCAAGGCGGCGCGCTCCGCGCTCGGCGCCGCCTGGCGTAAGAAGCCGACGTGCCATGTGCACGTGTTGACGCTATAAGCAGCTAGTGTCCCGAATCCGAAGTTCGCACACCCCTACTACGAGCACTGTTGCGAACTTCGGATTCAAAGGGACAATAGAAATCATAGCATTGCTAGTGCGGCTTTGGTTCAGAACTTCCCACCCGACCCGGCCGCAACGAATGGGGAACTTCTGAACCGCCGCACTATAGCGGAGACCGCA
>JBKKAF010000020.1:0-12444 GCA_046714775.1 Xanthobacteraceae bacterium
CCACAAGAGCCTGCGCCCGGGCGCGCGCAAGCGCGGCCCGGGTGGGGAGGGGAGAAAAAAAGCGGCGACCGCCTCGTCTCCAACATCGTGATGATGGGCATGGGCGAGCCGCTGTACAATTTCGAGGCGGTGCGGGACGCCATCGCGGTCGCCGCCGACGGCGAGGGGCTCAGCATTTCCAAGCGCCGCATCACGCTGTCGACATCCGGCGTGGTGCCGATGATCGTGCGCGCGGGTGAGGAGATCGGCGCCATGCTGGCGGTGTCGCTGCATGCGGTGCGCGACGAGTTGCGCAACGAGCTGGTGCCGCTCAATCGCAAATATCCGATCGAGGAACTGCTCGCGGCCTGCCGCGCCTATCCCGGCCTGTCGAATGCCCGCCGCATCACCTTTGAATATGTGATGCTGAAGGGCGTCAACGATTCACCGGCGGACGCCAAGGCGTTGCTCAGGCTGCTCAAGGGCATTCCGGCCAAGATCAATCTCATTCCGTTCAATCCCTGGCCCGGCAGCCGCTACGAGTGCTCGGACTGGGACATGATCGAGACATTCTCCGAGATCATCTTCAATGCCGGTTATGCCTCGCCGGTGCGCACGCCGCGCGGCCGCGACATTCTGGCGGCCTGCGGACAATTGAAGAGCGCGACCGAAAAACTCTCCGCCCGCGAGCGGCTGGCGCTGCGCGCCATGGCGATGACGGATTGATTTTTCCTTTCCTCCCCCGCTTGCGGGGGAGGCCGACGCGCAACCCATGGCTTTACGCAGTCCGCCGGGTTTCTGCGTTGCGCGTCGGGAGGGGGCATGCGAATCCGTGCATCGTCCGCCCCCTCCCTACCCTCCCCCGCAAGCGGGGGAGGGAGTAAGAGGTGCGGGCACTCGGATAGTTTTGATCATGGACTCCCTCCTTCGCCTGCTGCTGCGCTTCATCCTGGTGCCGCTCGGCTATCTGACGGGCGTGATCGTGGGCGCGCTGGTGATCCTGTTCGGCGCCTGGAAACTCGGCGCCATGGCGGCGAGCGTCGATCCCGACACCCAGATGTGGGCGATTCTCGGCTTCGCTGTCGCCGGGCCGGTGCTGCTGGTCATGCTGCTCGGCGTGATGTGGCTGCCGGCCGCCATCGGCATCCTGATCTCGGAAACCTTCGCCATCCGTTCCTTCATCTTCCATGCGTTGAACGGCGCGCTGTCGGCCTGGATCGGCTGGCATCTGTTCGGCACCATCGACAATTCACCGGTGCCGCTGCATGAGCCGCTGCCGGTAGTGGCGGCCGGGCTCGCCGGCGGCCTCGCCTATTGGGCCGTAGCGGGCTGGAGCGCCGGGTTCTGGCAGCCGGTGTTCGCTCGCCAGCGACCACCGATGGTTCCGCCGCCCGACCCGGCAACGACACGGTAACCGGACGTCTGCTATGCTGTGCCCAGTCGCGTAACGGAGTTGTCCATGGTTCAGCGTCTTGCCGGCGTTTTCGGCCCGCATCTGCGTCGGGTGTTCTGCGTGCTGATCCTCGCCGGCGCGCTCGGCGCTTGCGACAAATGCGGCGACTGGACGCTCTTGGGCGAGGCGCAATCCTGCCGCGACGAGGCGCCGAAGCAGCGCTGATTTGGAAATCTTATTTGGTCGCATGATCTGATCCGAAAAGTCTGCAACGTTTCGGGATCATGCTCTATGAGCCCCCCGCCCGTGTTTGCCTCCTTACGCGGCAACGACGCTTATCCTTGCCGTTCCTCGCGACCGCGGCTTCTTGCGGATGACGATCTCCACATCGCGGTCGAGCGCTGTCAGTAGTGTCATCAGGCGCTCCACCGAAAACCCGGCGAGCTTATAGTTGCGCAGCGCCGACATCTTCGGCTGGTTGACGCCGAGTCGGGCCGCGGCGTCGGCCTGGTTCAGCTTTCGCTCGTCGAGGATCGTGTTGAGCGCAAGCGCGAGCCGAAGTTTGGTCTGCCGCTCCCCGGCATCGGGATAACCGAGATCGGCGAACACGTTGCCGGTGCCGCCAGTGATCCGCTCTGGTCTGACGTTCTTGGCTGCCCGCTTTGCCATGGCCTGCCTTATCCCAGAATTGGGATTGTGCGCAATCAGCTTACCCCTCACCCGCCCTCGCTCGGCTCCGCCTCCGCTCGGGCACCCTCTCCCCGCAAGGGGGAGAGGGAAGCGCGCTCGTTGCTCCGCTTGCGCCCGCACTCCCCGCGCGATAGGCAATTGCCCATCAGTACCGGGCAGATGCCCACACCACAGGAGTTGGGCAATCATGCCCATCAGCGACGTCAAAAAAGTCGTCCTCGCCTATTCCGGCGGGCTCGACACCTCGATCATCCTGAAGTGGCTGCAGACCACCTATGGCTGCGAGGTCGTGACCTTCACAGCCGACCTCGGCCAGGGCGAGGAGCTCGGCCCGGCGCGCGAGAAGGCGCTGCTGCTCGGCATCAAGCCGAATAACATCTTTGTCGAGGACCTGCGCGAGGAATTCGTGCGCGACTACGTATTCCCGATGTTCCGGGCCAATGCGCTGTACGAGGGGCAATACCTGCTCGGCACCTCGATCGCGCGCCCGCTGATCGCCAAGAAGCAGATCGAAATCGCGCAGAAGGTCGGCGCCGACGCGGTGTGTCACGGCGCTACCGGCAAGGGCAACGACCAGGTGCGATTCGAGCTTGCGTATTACGCGCTCAATCCCACGATCAAGATCGTGGCGCCGTGGCGGGAGTGGGCGTTCAAGGGGCGCGGCGAGCTGATCGAGTTCGCGCGGCAGCACCAGATCCCGATCGCGAAGGACAAGGAAGGCGATGCGCCGTTCTCGGTCGACGCCAACCTGTTGCACTCGTCGTCCGAGGGAAAGGTGCTGGAGGACCCCGCGCAGACGCCGCCTGGCATCGTCTATCAACGCACCGTGTCGCCGATGGACGCGCCCGACAAGGCTGTCGAGGTGCGGATCGGATTCATGCAAGGCGATGCCGTGAGCATCGACGGCAAGGCGTTGTCGCCGGCCGCGCTGCTCACGCGATTGAACGAGCTGGGCAAGGCCAACGGCATCGGACGGCTCGATCTGGTGGAGAACCGCTTCGTCGGCATGAAGTCGCGCGGCGTCTACGAGACGCCCGGCGGCACTATCCTGCTGGCGGCGCATCGCGCCATCGAATCGATCACGCTCGACCGAGGAGCCGCGCATCTCAAGGACGAGATCATGCCGCGCTATGCCGAGCTGATCTACAACGGCTTCTGGTTCGCGCCCGAGCGCGAGATGCTGCAGGCCTTGATCGACAAGAGCCAGGAGCACGTCGAGGGCGAGGTGCGGCTCACGCTCTACAAGGGCAACGTGATCGTCGCCGGCCGCGAGAGCGAGAAGTCGCTGTATTCGTCCGCGCTCGTCACCTTCGAGGACGACAAGGGCGCCTACGACCAGAAGGACGCCGAAGGCTTCATCCGCCTCAACGCGCTGCGCCTGCGCACGCTCGGGATGCGCGACAAGAAGAAGCCGACGTAATACCGATCTCGGGAAAACCCGAGATCGGGGGCCGCCTGCATCCTTCGAGACGGGCGCTCACGCGCCCTCCTCAGGATGAGGCGGAGAACACTCACATCTCCACCGTCACCTTGCGGTTCTGGCCGAGATTGGGCGGCCTTCCGGTGAGCCGCGCCCGCGCGAATTCAAACGCCGCCACCGCCGCGCTCGCCGGCCCGTCCCACAGTTCGGCGCGCTGCGGCTCGACCCGCAGCACCCGCAGATTGGGATCTTCCGGTCCGCCCGGCCACCACACCTTGTCGGTGGACTTCCAGAACTCCCGCGCCTTCTCGGTGTCGCGCAGCACTTCGGCATGCGCAGTGATCGACAGATAGGCTTTGTCCTTGGGATCGATGAAGGTCAGGCAGACGTCGGGTTTTTCCGCGATCTCGTCGTCCTTGGCGGCGCGAATGTCGGTCATGAACCAGATCAGACCGGCCTTGCGATCGGGCCGCGCCTCGACCGGGCGCGTGCGCAAGCCGCCGGGAAACTGCGTCGTGAGCATGCCGACGCCGACCTTTTCGATGATGTCCCAGACCCGGTCGATGCGATCCTGCTCGGCCATGCCGGCACAACGGCCGAGCCGGCGGCGCGGTTCCGCCTTTCACCGCCTGTGCGCAATGCAGGGACTGTCTTCTTCCCCTCTCCCCAACGGGGGAGAGGGTGGCGAGCGCGAGTGAACAAGCGCGAGCCGGGTGAGGGGGCTGTCGCAAAAACGCTTTCGAGAAACTTCTCGGAGAAAAAACCCCCTCACCCGCCCTCGCTCGCAAGCTCGCTCGGGCACCCTCTCCCCCGGAGGGGAGAGGGAAAAAGGGACTCACGGATCGAGCGCTACGCCCGCCGCTCGACCATGCTGCGCTTGATCTCGGCGATCGCCTTCGCGGGATTGAGGCCTTTCGGGCAGACCTTGGCGCAATTCATGATGGTGTGGCAGCGGTAGAGGCGGAACGGGTCTTCCAGATTGTCGAGCCGCTTGCCGGTGGCCTCGTCGCGGCTGTCCTTGATCCAGCGCTGGCCCTGCAGCAGCGCCGCCGGGCCGAGGAAGCGTTCCGAATTCCACCAGTAGCTCGGGCACCCGGCGGAGCAGCAGGCGCACAAGATGCACTCGTAAAGTCCGTCAAGCTTGGCGCGATCCTCGCGGCTCTGCCGCCATTCCTTGTCGGGCTCCGGTGTCACCGTCTGCAGCCACGGCTCGATCGACGAATATTGCGCATAGAAATCGGTGAGGTCGGGCACGAGGTCCTTCACCACCGGCATGTGCGGCAGCGGATAGATCTTCACCACGCCGCCGATGTCGCCCATGGCCTTGGTGCAGGCGAGCGTGTTGGAGCCGTCGATGTTCATCGAGCAGGAACCGCACACGCCTTCGCGGCAGGAACGGCGGAAGGTCAGCGTCGGGTCGATATTGTTCTTGATCCAGATCAGCGCGTCGAGAACCATCGGCCCGCAATCGCCGGTGTCGACATAATAGGTGTCGAGCCGCGGATTTTTTTGCTCGTCCGGATTCCAGCGGTAGACGCGGTATTCGCGCACGTCGCGCGCGCCGGTGGGATAGGCCCAGGTCTTGCCGTCGGTGACCTTGGAGTTCTTCGGAAGATTGAATTGGGCCATGATCTTCTCATTCGGTTTCTTGTTCCCTCTCCCCGCCAAGCGGGGGAGAGGTGTTGTTAGTACACGCGCGCCTTTGGTTCGAAATACGGCACCTCGTTGGTGAGCGTATAGGTGTGCACCGGCCGGTAATCGATGGTGACCTTGCCCTTGCCGTCGAGCCAAACGAGCGTGTGCTTCATCCAGTTCTTGTCGTCGCGCTCGGGGAAGTCCTCGCGCGCGTGGGCGCCGCGGCTCTCGGTGCGGTTCTGCGCCGAATCCATGGTGACCACGGCCTGGCCGATCAGATTGTCGAATTCGAGCGTCTCGATCAGGTCGGTGTTCCAGATGAGCGAGCGGTCGGTGACCTTCAGGTCGGAGACGCCCGCGAGCACGGTGCGAATGAGCTTCATGCCCTCCTCCAGCACCTCGCCGGTGCGGAACACGGCGCAATTGTTCTGCATCACCTTCTGCATGGAGAGCCGCAGCTGCGCGGTCGGCGTGTGGCCGGAGGCGTGACGGAGCGTGTCGAGCCGGGTGAGCGCGAGCTCGGCGGAATCCTTCGGCAGATCGGAATGGCCGTCGCCGGGCGTGATCAGGGCGGCGCAGCGCTCGGCCGCCGCGCGTCCGAACACGACGAGGTCGATCAGCGAATTGGAGCCAAGCCGGTTGGCGCCGTGCACCGAGACGCAGCCGGCCTCGCCCAGCGCCATCAGGCCGGGCACCACGGTGTCGGGATTGCCGTTCTTCTTGGTCAGCGCTTCGCCGTGATAATTCGTGGGGATGCCGCCCATATTGTAATGCACGGTCGGGATCACCGGGATCGGCTCGCGGGTGACGTCGACGCCGGCGAAGATGCGCGCGGATTCGGAAATGCCGGGCAGCCGCTCGTGCAGCACCGCCGGATCGAGATGATCGAGGTGCAGATACATATGGTCCTTGTTGCGCCCGACACCGCGGCCCTCGCGGATTTCCACGGTCATCGAGCGCGAGACCACGTCGCGCGAGGCGAGATCCTTGGCGGAGGGCGCATAGCGCTCCATGAAGCGCTCGCCCTCGGAATTGACCAGATAGGCGCCCTCGCCGCGCGCGCCTTCGGTGATCAGGCAGCCAGCGCCATAGATGCCGGTGGGATGGAACTGGACGAATTCCATGTCCTGCAACGGCAGGCCGGCGCGCAGCACCATGGCGTTGCCGTCGCCGGTGCAGATATGGGCGGAGGTGCAGGAGAAATAGGCGCGGCCGTAGCCGCCGGTGGCGAGGATCACCATGTGGGCGCGGAAGCGGTGGATCGAGCCGTCGTCGAGCTTGATGGCGACCACGCCACGGCAGCGGCCGTCGTCGTCCATGATCAAATCGATGACGAAAAATTCGATGAAGAACTCGGCCGCATGCCGCAGCGACTGGCCGTACATGGTGTGCAGCATGGCGTGACCGGTGCGGTCGGCGGCGGCCGCCGTGCGTTGCGCGGTGCCACGGCCGTAATGGGTGGTCATGCCGCCGAACGGCCGCTGATAGATCTTGCCCTCGTCGGTGCGCGAGAACGGCACGCCCCAGTGCTCGAGCTCGTATACCGCGCGCGGCGCGTTGCGGCACATATATTCGATGGCGTCTTGGTCGCCGAGCCAGTCGGCACCCTTGACGGTGTCGTACATGTGCCAGCGCCAGTCGTCCTCGCCCATATTGCCGAGCGCGGCCGAAATGCCGCCCTGCGCGGCGACGGTGTGGGAGCGGGTGGGAAACACCTTGCTGATGCAGGCGGTCTTCAGCCCGGCTTCGCTGCAGCCGACCACGGCGCGCAGGCCGGAGCCGCCGGCGCCGACCACCACCACGTCAAAGCTGTGGTCTTCGATCGGATAAGCGCGGCCGCCGAGCGCCGGCGCGCCGCCATTCGCTGATCCGTTGCCGTTGCTCACGCTCCGAACACTCCGAAAGACAGTTTGAACAGGCCGTAGGCGGAAGCGAGCCCGACGGCGATGGTGAAGAAGGTGTTGAGCATGAGCAGCAGCATCTTCGCGAGCTCGCCATGCACATAATCCTCGATGATCACCTGCATGCCGATGCGCATGTGAGTGGTCACCGAGAGAATGAACAGCAGCATCACGATGGCGACCAGCGGCGAGCCGAGAATTTGCGCGGCGCCGGCATGGTTGCGGCCGAGCAGCGAGACCACGATCACCACGAAGGCGAGCGTGAGCGGGATATTGGCGACCGCGGTCATTCGCTGGCGCCAGAAATGTTCGGTGCCGGACTTGGCGGGGCCGAGGCCGCGGATGCGGCCGAGCGGCGTGCGCAATTCTTCGCCGATCATCGCGCGCCTCCCACCAGGAAATAGCCGACCACCCAAAGGATGACGGTGAGGCCGACCGATCCGACCAGGGTCGCGATCGAGAGGAATTCGCGCTCGGCCGGCTCGAAGCCACGCCCGGTATCCCAGATCAAATGACGGATGCCGCCCAGCATGTGATGCAGGATCGCCCAGGTGTAGCCGAACAGAATGAACCGCCCGATATACGAGTTCATGAACCCGCCGATGGTGGCATAGGCATTCGGGCCGGAGGCGGCCGCGATCAGCCACCACGCCAGCAACAGTGTGCCGGCATAAAGCCCGACACCAGTAACGCGGTGGGCAATGGACATCGCCATCGGCAGCGGCCAGCGGTAGATCGACAGGTGCGGAGACAGCGGCCGCTCGGGAGCCTTGCCTTCGGCCATGGGAGTTCTCCGAAAGCCAAGCGCGCGGCCTGGACTTATTCCTTCGTATGGCCGGGGGCCGGGCTGGCGCTTCGTCGTTAGCGAAGATATGATCGCGCTAACCTAGCGTGCAATGAGCTATTGGCGTAAGCTACCTTCGCAAAATACGAAGGCCTGTGCATGCGCTTCGACCTTGCCGATTTGAGCCTGTTCCGCCACGTCGTGGAGGCGGGCAGCATCACCCACGGCGCCGAACGCGCCCATCTCGCGCTCGCCGCGGCCTCCACCCGCATCCGCAACATGGAGCAGGCGCTCGGTGCTGCGCTGTTGGTGCGCAGCCGCCAGGGGGTCACGCCGACACAAGCCGGCCGCACGTTGCTGCAGCACGCCCGCACCATCCTGCGCCAGGCCGAGCGGCTGCGCGAGGATCTCGGCAACTATGCCGGCGGGCTCGCGGGTCAGATCCGGGTGTTTTCCAACACCAATGCGCTGACCGAATTTCTGCCCGAGGCGCTCTCCTCGTTCCTCTCCGCCCATCCCAATGTCAGCGTCGATCTGGAGGAGCGGCTGTCCGACGAGATCGTCGGCCTCGTTGCGGAAGGCGTCGCCGACCTCGGCATTGTCGCCGGCACCGTCGACGCCAGCACGCTCGAGACGTTTCCGTTCCGCAAGGACCGTTTCGTGCTGGTGGTGGCGCGCGATCATCCGCTCGCCAAGCGGACCAAGACCGCGTTCGCCGAAGTGCTGGATTACGACTTTATCGGCCTCGACCGGGCGAGCGCGATCCAGCGCTTTCTGGCCGACAAAGCGACGCGCGCCGGACGGTCGCTGCGGCTGCGCGTGCAATTGCGCAGCTTCGACGCGATCTGCCGCCTGGTGGAATGCAAGGTCGGCATCGGGCTGGTGCCGGAGACGACGGCGCGGCGGGTGGCCCGCACCATGGCGATCGCGGTGGTGCCGCTCACCGACCCCTGGGCGGTGCGCGAATTGACCATCTGCATCCGCAGCTTGAGCGAACTGCCGCCCTATGCCCGCCAATTGGTCGAGCATCTGCGCGCCGGCGCGTAATCGCCCCTCGCCCCCGACACGCCGGAACGTGGTAGGGTGCGCCAGCACTCAAAAAAATACCGACCCGCGCGCAATGGGCGACAGCGGGATTTTTGCCGGAGGTCCGTCATGACTGTTCTCAAATCGATTTGGTTCGGCTGCATCGCCGCTTTGCTGCTGTCGCTGACGCCGTCCGCCGCTACGGCGCAAACCGCCAAGGCAGTGCTCAAGAACGCCGACGGCAAGGACGTCGGCACAGCCGAGCTGACGCAGACTCCGTTCGGCGTGCTGATCAAGCTCGAGCTCAAGGGACTGCCGCCGGGCGAGCGCGCCTTCCACATTCATGGCGTCGGGCAGTGCGAGCCGCCGTTCACCTCGGCCGGCGGGCACTTCAATCCGGCCAGCAAGAAGCACGGTGTGCTGGCGAGTGAAGGCCATCACGCCGGCGACATGCCCAATCTGCATGTGCCGGCGAGCGGCGAACTGACCATCCAGGTGGTGAATTCCGCGGTCACGCTCGACAAGGACAAGCCCACTTCACTCTACCAGCCGGGCGGCACCGCCTTGGTCATCCATGCCGGAAAGGACGACTACAAGTCCGACCCGACCGGCGACGCCGGCGGCCGCATCGCCTGCGGGGTGATTCAGTAGCTCCTCTCCCTCCCCTTGAAAGGGGGAGGTCAAATTTACCGCGGCGTCAGCACCCGAAAATTCTTTACCTCCCCCTGCAAGGGGGAGGTCGGCGAGCCATAAGCGCGTTCACGCGTGTCCATAGCCCGTCGCAGACGGGCGTAAACGCCCTTGAGGACGCGCTATGGCGAGCCGGGTGGGGGCATCGCACTTAAGTAACCCCCCTCCCTAGCCCTCCCCCTTTCAGGGGGAGGGAATAACGAAATCACCGCGGCATCAGCACCCAATAATCGAGGTCGAGCAGGACGGCGGGATCGTCCTCCTCGCCTGTGGCCGCGAACGGCAAATCCGCGCAGGGCCTGTCGCGGGCGGCGAGCGTGCGCAGGCGCAGCGCGCCGACATCGCTGCGCCCCGGCAGCTCGGCCTTGGCCAGCACCTGCGATGCGGCGAACACGGTCGAGCCCGCGAATAGCGGCGCGGCATGCCGCCCGGCATTGATGGCGGCCACATGGAAGGCATTGGCGAGCCCGTTGAAGCTGAGCGCGCGGGCGAGCGACATCACATGCCCGCCATAGACCAGGCGGCGGCCGAAGCGATCCTGCGCCGCGGCGAACTGATTGAAATGGATGCGGGCATTGTTCTGGTAGAGCCGCGTGGCGATCTGGTGCTCGGCCTCTTCCACCGTCGTGCCGTCGACATGATCGATCTGTTCGCCGACCGCATAGTCGCCCCAGCGATCGGGGCTGCCGGACAACAGCAGGTCGTAGGCATCGGGATCGATGCGCGGGACGGCGACGCCGAGCCCGCCCGGCTCCACCACTTTGGGCAGGGTCGGAACCTGCGCGAAGGGCGCGGGCGACGTCTCGTCGCGCTTTTTCACCATCACCCAGCGCACATAGTCGAGCACCACCGCGCCGTTCTGGGTGAAGCCCATGGAGCGCACATAGACGATGCCGGTCTTGCGGCTGGCATTCTCCTTCAGCCCGATCACCTCTGACACCGCATTGAGCGTGTCGCCGGGATAGACCGGCGCTAAAAAACGGCAATTGGCATAACCGAGATTGGCCACCGCATTGAGCGAGACGTCCGGGACGGTCTTGCCGAACACGATGTGAAAAACCAGGAGATCGTCGATCGGCGAGCACGGATAACCGATCGCCTGCGCAAAGGGATCCGACGACTGCACGGCGAAACGCGGCCCGAACACGGCATTGTAGACCGCGACATCGCCCGCGGTGACGGTGCGCGGGGTGGCGTGGCGGAGCAATTGCCCGACCGAAAAATCTTCGAGGAAATTGCCGGTACTGGCTTTTGGCATGGACTCGAGGGACATGGGCTTAAGGCCGCGAGGCATGGGGACTATTCCACCATCGTCCCGCGCCGCGTGCAACACTCGCAGTTCCTGGCAGACCCTTGCCGTTGCATGTTAGGCTTGCCGCATACAAACGACGAGACCGTTCAGAAGGGTCTTGCAGCGGCGGTCTCGCGACTTCGGGGAGGTAGAGATGTCCGAATTGCTCACCGACGCGGAGATTCCGGAAAAGCACAGCGTCAGCAAAATGCCGACATCGGCGAACGGCGATCGCATTGCCGCTCTGAAAACGGAATATGAAAGGACCGGCACCGACCGCAGCAATTTAGCCTATGGCTGGTGCTGAAGGACGCGTGAGCGGCCGCAGAGCATAAAGTCGGGCCTGGGCGGCTGACGCCCAAGTGACGCCCAAGTGACACCCAAGTGACGCCTAGGCACGGCCTCGTCTTGCCAAGCCAACCGGCGGCCTTTAGCAATCCGCACCATTGTTGAGTTCTGTAGCAACGAGGCATTCCGCAAATGGCCACCTACAAGCTGCTGCTGCTCGCCGGCGACGGCATCGGCCCCGAAGTTATGGCCGAGGTGAAAAAGCTGATCGCCTGGATGAACAAGAAGGGCCTTGGCAGCTTCGAGACCGAGGAGGGCCTCGTCGGTGGCGCTTGCTACGACGCCCATGGCGTCGCCATCGCCGACGAGACGATGCAGAAGGCGCATGCCGCCGACGCGGTGATCTTCGGCGCGGTGGGCGGGCCAAAATGGGACACGGTGCCCTACGACGTGCGGCCGGAGGCCGGCCTTCTCCGCCTGCGCAAGGATCTCGGCCTGTTCGCCAATATCCGGCCGGCGATCTGCTATCCGGCGCTGGCGGAATCATCGAGCCTCAAGCGCGAGGTGGTGGACGGGCTCGATATTGTTATTTTGCGAGAACTCACCGGCGGGGTCTATTTCGGTGAGCCCAAGACCATCACGATCTCGGCAATGGCCAAAAGCGCGGGGTCCACACCCAGGTCTACGACACCTACGAGATCGAGCGCATTTCGCGCGTCGCCTTCGAGCTGGCGCGCAAGCGCCGCAACAAGGTCACCTCGATGGAGAAGCGCAACGTGATGAAGACCGGCGTGCTCTGGCACGAGGTGGTCACCGCGCTGCACCAGCGCGAGTTCAAGGACGTGCAGCTCGAGCACCAGCTGGCCGATGCCGGCGGCATGCAACTGGTGCGCTGGCCGAAGCAGTTCGACGTCATCGTCACCGACAACCTGTTCGGCGACATGCTCTCTGACGTGGCGGCGATGCTGACAGGCTCCCTCGGCATGCTGCCGTCGGCTTCGCTGGGCGAGACCGACCCGAAGACCAAGCGGCGCAAGGCGATGTACGAGCCGGTGCACGGCTCCGCCCCCGACATCGCCGGCAAGGGCGCCGCCAATCCGATCGCGATGATCGCCTCTTTCGGCATGGCGCTGCGCTATTCGTTCAACATGGGCAAGGAGGCCGACCTGATCGACCAGGCGATCTCAGGCGCGCTCGCGCAGGGCCTGCGCACCGCCGACATCAAGTCGGAGGGCAGCAAAGTGGTGAGCACGACGGAAATGGGCGACGCCATCATCGGCGAGCTGGAGAAGCTTGCGGCCTAAAATCCCTCCCCTGAAAGGGGAGGGTCGGCGAGCCATAAGCGCG
>JBKKAF010000021.1:0-3547 GCA_046714775.1 Xanthobacteraceae bacterium
ATCGGACCGACATGCGCCTTCTGATCATCGAAGACGACCGCGACGCGGCCGACTATCTCGTAAAGGCGTTTCGCGAGGTGGGCCATATCGCCGACCTCGCGGCCGACGGCGAGGAAGGATTGGCGCAGGCGCTCGACGGGCAATACGACGTGCTGATCGTCGACCGGATGTTGCCGAAGCTCGACGGGTTGTCGGTCATCGGTACGCTGCGCAGCAAAGGCATCGAAACGCCTGCGCTCATTCTTTCGGCGCTCGGCCAGGTCGACGACCGGGTTAAGGGCCTGCGCGCCGGCGGCGACGACTATCTCCCCAAGCCCTATTCGTTTTCCGAGCTGCTGGCGCGCACCGAGGTTTTGGCGCGCCGGCGCGGCGGCCGCGAGGAGATGGTCTATCGGGTCGGCGACCTGGAGCTCAATCGGCTATCGCATCAGGTGACCCGCGGGGCCGAGGAAATCGTGCTGCAGCCGCGCGAGTTCCGGCTGCTCGAATATCTGATGAAACATGCCGGGCAGGTGGTGACCCGGACCATGCTGCTGGAGAACGTGTGGGACTATCACTTCGATCCGCAAACCAACGTCATCGACGTGCATATCTCCCGGCTGCGCTCGAAGATCGACAAGGGATTCGCCCAACCGCTGCTGCATACGGTGCGCGGCGCAGGATACATGATCCGTGACGGTGCTCGGTAAACTCTTCCGTACGACCGCGTTCAAGCTGACGCTGGTCTATCTGACGGTGTTCGCGCTGTTTGCGGCGGCTTTGCTCTCCTACTTCACATTCAATACCCGGCGGCTGGTCACCGACCAGATCATGCAGACCGTCGACGCGGAGATTCGCGGCCTGGTCGCGCAACACCGGCAGGGCGGGTTGCGCCGCCTGATCCTGGCGGTCGAAGCAAGATCGCGCCAACCGGGCTCAAACCTCTATCTGCTCACCAACCCCGCGGGGGAGGGCCTGGCGGGCAATGTCGGATCGCTGGCGACGGGCGTGATCGACCAGTCCGGCTGGATTGAAACCCTCTACCGCCGGATCGACGAACAGGATACCAGCGAGCATCAGGCGCTGGTTCGCGTTGTGCAATTGCCGGGCGGCTTGCGCCTTCTGGTCGGACGCGATCTGGAAGAGCGCGAACGCGTCTATGACATCGTGATTAACGCCGGCCGATGGTCGGCGGTCATGGTGGTGGTGCTTGGCCTGTTGGGCGGGTTCTTCGTGGCGCGGCGGGTGCTCAAACGGGTCGACGCCATGACCGAGACGACCAAGACCATCATGCACGGCGATCTGACGGAGCGGTTGCCGATCTCCGGCACCGGCGACGAGCTCGACCGGCTGGCCGGCAACCTCAACACCATGCTCGAGCGCATCGAGGCGCTCATGCATGGCCTCAAAGAGGTTTCCGACAATATCGCCCATGACCTCAAGACCCCGCTGACCCGTCTGCGCAATCGCGCGGAGGAGGCGCTGCGCACCGCCAAGAGCGACGCCGAATATCGTGCGGCGCTCGAAGGCACGATCGAGGAATCCGACGCATTGATCCGCACCTTCAACGCGCTATTGCAGATCGCGCGCGCGGAATCCGGGCAGGCGCGCGACGACATGACCGATTTCGACGCCGCCGAGATCGCCCGCGGGGTGGGCGAATTGTACGAGCCCCTGGCCGACGACAAGGGCATCGCGCTCAAGATCGAGGCGCCGGCCAGCGCGCCGGTCCGCGGCAACCGGGAACTGGTCAGCCAGGCGCTCGCCAATCTGGTCGACAATGCCATCAAATATGCGGCGCCCCAGGGCGCGGCGGCGAACGGCATCCCATCGGAGATCGTGGTCAAGGCGGCCGAAGACGGCGACAAGATCCTGCTCACCGTGGCCGATGGCGGTCCGGGGATACCGGAGGCCGATCGCGGCCGCGTGGTCGAGCGCTTCGTGCGGCTCGAACAGAGCCGGTCGCAGCCAGGCTCCGGCCTCGGGCTGAGCCTTGCCGCGGCGGTCGCCCGCCTGCATGGCGGCGAGCTCAAGCTGGAGGACAATCAGCCGGGATTGAAGACCGTCATCGCCCTGCCGCGCGCCGGGCCAGCGCAAAGTCAGTAGTCATTTCCGGCTAACTTCAGTAGTGCTCGCTTTGCCGGCTGACAAGGAATGCGCTTCCAGTATGGATGCTCCCGAGACACAAACCGGATCTATTGATCCGGAGAGCCGGCCGCTCGTGCAGCGTATTGCCGCGGCGTCGCGCGTCTCGGCAAAAGACGCGGCCCATGCCCGGGTCTCCGATTGGCTTGCGGACATCGAGCCCACCCCTGCCGGCGCCGCTCTCCAACGATTGCTCGCCGCTCATGCCAAGGCGCATGAGTTGATCGCCGGCATTGCCGAAGGCTCGCTCTATCTCTGGGACCTGATACGCGCCGAGCCGGACCGGCTGCTGCGCCTGCTGCAATCCGATCCGGACCGCCGTCTCGACCAAGTGCTCAGCAAGGCAATGGCCGCGGTTGCTGCCGCCGGCGACGAGGCCGAGGCGATGCGCCTTCTGCGCCGCATGAAGGCGGAAGCGGCGCTGTTGGTGGCGCTCGCTGACATCGGGGGGATATGGCCGGAGACACGGGTGATCCGCGCGCTCACCGATATCGCCGACGCTGCGGTCGGTGCCGCAGTGCGTTATCTGCTGAACGACGCCGCACGCCGCGGCCGGTTGCGGCCGAGCGACGCGGCGCGGCCGGAGGACGGCAGCGGCTACATCGTGCTGGCGATGGGCAAGATGGGCGGCCACGAACTGAATTATTCGAGCGATATCGACCTGATCGTCTTCTACGACGCGGAGGCGCCCGCGCTCGCGCCCGGCACCGAGGCCGGCGCGTTCTATGTGCGGATGACCCGCACGCTGGTGAAGCTGCTGCAGGAGCGCACCGCCGACGGCTATGTGTTCCGCACCGATCTGCGGCTGCGACCAGATCCGGCCTCCACCCAGATTGCGGTCTCGACGGCGGCGGCGCGCGACTATTACGAAAGCGTCGGGCGCAACTGGGAACGGGCGGCGATGATCAAGGCGCGGCCGTGCGCCGGAGACATCGCGGCGGGCGATGCGTTGCTGCAGGATCTGTCGCCGTTCATCTGGCGCAAATATCTCGACTTCGCCGCCATCGCCGACATCCATGCCATGAAGCGGCAGATCCATGCCTATCGCGGCCACGGCGACATCGCCATCGAGGGCCACAACGTCAAGCTCGGCCGCGGCGGCATCCGCGAGATCGAGTTCTTTGTGCAGACCCAGCAATTGGTCGCCGGCGGGCGTCATCCGGAGCTGCGCCAGCGCCGGACTCTTGCAACGCTGACCACCCTTGCAGACGGCGGCTGGATCGACGCCGATGCGCGCGACCAACTCACCGAGGCCTATCGCTTCCTGCGCACGGTGGAAAACCGCCTGCAAATGGTGGCGGATGAGCAGACACACACATTGCCGGCCGACCGCGAAGGGTTGGAGCGGTTTGCCCGCTTTGCAGGGTTCGACAACCGCGATGCGTTCGCCGACGCGCTCGTGCTGCATCTGCGCAATGTGCAG
>JBKKAF010000022.1:0-10845 GCA_046714775.1 Xanthobacteraceae bacterium
ATCACCGTCAGCGAAGCCTTGCGCGTGGCCGAGGAGATCGGGTCGCAATACAGCGCATCCTTGCGGATGTCGAAGTAGAACGCCGACAGCTCGGCGGTCATGAACGCGCTGAGCACGGCAAAAATGCGCTTGTAGTCGAAGTCGGCATAGGCCTGCCGGATGACGCCGTCGAGCTCAACCAGCCGATGCAGCATGAGCCGCTCGAGCTCCGGCATTTTCGCCGGATCGATGCGGTCCTCGTCGTGAAAGTGCGCCAGCGAGCCGAGCATCCAGCGGATGGTGTTGCGCAGTTTGCGGTAGGTATCGACCGTGGTCTTGAGGATTTCCGGACCGATGCGCAAATCGTCGGCATAGTCGGTGGCGCACACCCACATACGCAGAATGTCGGCGCCCGATTGCTTGATGACGTCTTGCGGCGCCACGGTGTTGCCGAGCGACTTGGCCATCTTGCGGCCCTGCTCGTCGAGCACGAAACCATGCGTCAGCACCACGTCGAAAGGCGCCACCCCGCGGGTGCCGCAGGATTCCAGCAGTGACGACTGGAACCAGCCGCGGTGCTGGTCGGAGCCTTCCAGATACATCACGGTATCGGGGCCGCCGTCTTTCTTCCTCCGCGGTTTGAGGTCCTCGCGCGCTTCCAGCGTGAAGGCGTGGGTCGAGCCCGAATCGAACCAGACGTCGAGAATGTCGTCGATCTTGCGCCATTCGTTGGAATCGTAATCGGATTTCAGGAAGCGGGCGGCCGCGCCGTCGGCGTACCAGGCATCGGAGCCCTCTTGCTCGAATGCGTCGGCAATGCGCCGGTTGACGCGCTCGTCCTTGAGGATCTCTGCCGAGCCGTCGCTCTTTTCGCGTACGAAGACGGTGATCGGAACGCCCCAGGCGCGCTGGCGCGAGATCACCCAATCCGGCCGGCCCTCGACCATGCCGGTGATGCGGTTCTCGCCTTGCGGCGGCACCCAGCGGGTGACCTTGATGGCCTGCAGCGCGCGGTCGCGCAGCGTGTCGGTTTCCTTCACGTTTCCCCGCGCGTCTTCCTTCACCTCTCCCCGATCGAAGTCGGATTTATCCGACTTCGACCCTCTGAAAGAGCCGAACTCGGGTGTACCCGAGTTCGGTTGGGGAGAGGGAGAAGCGATCGGCTTGTCCATGGCGATGAACCATTGCGCGGTGTTGCGGAAGATCACCGGCTTCTTGGAGCGCCAGGAGTGCGGATACTGGTGCTTGAGCCGGCCGCGGGCGATCAGCATGCCGTTGTCGGACAGCACCTTGATGACGGCGTCGTTTGCGTCGCCTTTCTCGCCCTTGTCCGTGAGCACGCGCTTGCCGGCGAAGCCCGGCGCGTGCTCGGTGAAGGCGCCGTTCTCGTCGACGGTATAGGGAATCACCGTGTCGATTCCGCGCGCTTCGAGCGCGCGCGCATTGGCGGTCCAGATGTCGAAGTCCTCGCGGCCGTGGCCGGGCGCGGTGTGCACAAAGCCGGAGCCGGTATCGTCGGACACGTGGTCGCCGTCGAGCAGCGGCACCGTGAAGCGGTAGCCCGGGTTGAACGCACCGAGCGGATGCACAGCCGTGGCGTTTTGCAGGGTCTCCGCATCGACGCTCGCGATCTGCCGGAAGGCGGTGACGCGGGCCTGCCGCAACACCTCCACCGCCAATTTTTCGGCGAGCAGCAATTTGTCGCCCAGCTTCGCCCAATTGTCGGCCGGCGCGTCGGTGACCTCGTAGAGACCGTAACCGATCTTGGAGGAGAAACTCACGGCGCGGTTGCCGGGAAGCGTCCAGGGCGTCGTGGTCCAGATCACGATCGACGCACCACGCATCGCAGCCCAAGTGTCGCTCTGGTCAGCGCTCAATTTAGAGTTCGGCTGATCGCCGCCGTGGATGCCAAACACGCCTGGATTTTTTGAAATCGGGAATTTCACCCACACCTGATCGGAGACATAATCCTCATATTCGACTTCGGCTTCCGCCAGCGCGGTCTTCTCAACCACCGACCACATCACCGGCTTGGAGCCGCGGTAGAGCGTGCCGTTGCCGGCGAACTTCATCAGCTCGCGCGCGATCTGCGCCTCCGCGGCATTGTCCATGGTCGAGTAGGGATGCTCCCAGTCGCCCTCGACGCCGAGCCGCTTGAACTCGTTGCGTTGCACGTCGATCCAGCGCGCCGCAAAGGTGCGACACTCGCGGCGGAATTCGATGATCGGCACCGCGTCTTTGTTCTTGCCCCTGGCGCGATACTCCTCCTCGATCTTCCACTCGATCGGCAGGCCGTGACAGTCCCAGCCCGGCACGTAATTGGAATCGAAGCCGAGCATCTGCTGGCTGCGCGTCACCACGTCTTTCAGGATCTTGTTCAGGGCATGCCCGATATGGATGTTGCCGTTGGCGTAGGGCGGCCCGTCATGCAGGGTGAATTTCGGCCAGCCGCGCGCGGCCTCACGCAAGCGGTGGTAGAGGCCGAGCTCCTGCCAGCGCGCCAGGATTTCCGGCTCCTTCTGCGGCAATCCGGCGCGCATCGGGAAGTCGGTCTTGGGCAGAAACAGAGTCTCGCTGTAGTCGCGGGCGGGGTCGCTCATGACGGGTCTTTACCAGGAAATCGATGGCGAAAGAGGGCTCGGCAGTCCCCGGTCCTCCCCGACCGAAAGGTCAGGCGGAGGCCGGGCGAGTAATTCGCCGAGCGGCCGACCCGATGACAAGAATGGAGGACTCGCGCGCCATCATTGACGCCTGTCCTAGCAGATCGGCCCGTATGCGAAAAGAGCGGCGCCGAGCGGGCTTTGTTGGCTTGAAACGCCGCGATATACGGAACCGGATTGCCCGGCGTTGCGTTGATTTCCGTAAGCCGGCGGAAGCAGGCGATTTCCAGAACCATTGGAGTTTATTGTGGAGTTTCTCCGCGCCCGGCGCGAACGGCCCTATGCGCTTATGATCAACGATCCGCGCCCGGTCGAAAATGTAGCGGACATCTGGGGCACCACCGCGCAGCTTGCCACTATCGGGATTTTTCTCCTCCTCGCGGTGGTCGGCCTCTATTTCGGCCGCCCGATTCTGCTGCCAATCCTGGCCGCCCTGGTGGTCGGCACCACGCTCGCTCCTGTGATCAGGCGCGCGGAGAAACTCGGCATCTCGACCTGGGTGACCGGCGTCTTGCTGGTGCTGGTCTTGCTCGGAATGGCCGGACTGCTGATCACCCTGCTTGCCGCTCCGGTCGGGGAGTGGATTGCCAAGGCGCCGGAAATCGGCGCCAGCATCAAGCAAAAACTCTATGTGTTTGACCGGCCGCTCGCCGCCTTGCGCGATCTGCAGGACATGCTAACGCCGTCGTCCAGCAGCACCGCGGTCGCGGTAGAAACCTCCCAGATCGCCATGGTGGCGCCGGTGGTATCGCTGGTCACGCCGGCCGTGGCGCAGCTCGTGGTTTTCTTCATCACTCTGACGTTCTTTCTCGGCGGCCAATTGGAATTCCGCAAGCAATTGGCGGCGATGTTCTCCAGCCGCGAAGCCAGGCTGCGATTCATCCGCATCACCAACGACGTGGAGCATAACCTCGCGTCTTATCTGGCGGTGCTCACGGTCATCAATTTTACGCTCGGCACGATCGTCGCGACCGGCGCCTGGCTGTTCGGTTTTTCAAATCCGGTGATCTTCGGCGCCACCGCCATGGTGCTGAACTATATTCCCTATATCGGCCCCGCTTGCATGACCTTCATCCTGTTCGCGGTCGGCCTGGTCACGTTTCCCTCGCTCGGATACGCGCTGGCGCCGGCGGCCTGTTTCGTCGCGCTGTCCACGATCGAGGGACAGATCGTCACGCCCACGATTTTGGGGCGGCGGCTCACGCTTAGTCCGTTCGCTGTCTTTCTTTCGCTGGCGTTCTGGGCGTGGCTCTGGGGTCCGATGGGCGCGTTTCTCGCCGTTCCGCTGTCGATCATCGGCCTGGTGACCATCCATCATCTGTTTCCTAGCGAAGAGGCGAAGATTCCCGGCTGATGGAACTTTTTCGCCGCCCTCCGGTTACCGCCACACACGAATTTGCGGTCCATCGCCGGGCCCTTGGGAGCACGCCATGTCCAGTATGTCGAATACGGCCAACGAGGCCGCGAAAGACGCACGCGCGCGCGATGCGGTGCGGGAATCCACCAAGGGCGCTTCGGCAGCGGCAGGCGATATCCAGTCCGACCTTGAATCGCTGCGCGACGACGTCGCTCAACTGACGCAGCAGATCGCCGCAATGGTCACCAGCAGGGGCAATCAGGCTTGGCAGCGCGCCAAGTCGAGCGTCGAGGGCGTGATCTCGGACGCCGAGGCCAAGGGAATGGAAGCGGTCGACGCGGTTCGCGAAGTCGGCGACAACGTGGTCGACGCCATCGACGAATCGCTCAAGAAACGCCCCTACACCACGCTGGCACTCGCGGCGGCCATAGGATTCGTGTTTGGCGCGATGTGGCGGCGTTAGGCTTGGCGGCGTTAACCGCCAAGCGAGTGCTGCCATGATAAGCGGCTGGGTCCGTTATCTCAGGCTGACGGCTGAGGCCAAGACCGGTTTCAGCGGGCAGATTTTGATCTGGAGCGTTGTCGCTGCGCTTTGCGCGGGGTTCACCTTTTTCTTCGTGGTACTCGCAGCCTTCATCTGGCTGGCGCAACGCTACAGTGCTTTGACCGCCGCGCTCATTCTCGCCGCGTTTTTTCTGCTGGTGGCCATCGGTGCGGCGACCGCCTGCGTCATCACGCGCCGCCGCAACATCGAGCGCGCCCAGCTTGCGCTCGCGACACGCAGCAATGCGCCTTGGCTGGACCCACGGATCGTCGGGGTCGGGTTGCAGATCGGGCGGAGCATCGGCTGGAAGCGGATTGTGCCGCTCGCCGCCGTCGGCGTGCTGGCCGCCGGTTTCGCGAAAGAATGGTTCGGCCGCGACAAGCCCGCCGAGGAAGAGCAGAGCGAGTCCTAGAGCGTGATTGCTTCAGGTTGAATCGCAATCACGCTCTAGCTTATTGTTTGAGCATGATCTTTTCCGAAAACCGGTTCCCACTTTTCGGGATCATGCTCTAGCGCGGCAGCGGGGCCAGTTGCGGGAAGGCATCCGGCGCCCGCGCCAAAGCCACGCGCGCCAGCCGCGAATCCTCGTCCATCCGCTGCACCAGTTCATCGACCGCGCCGAAGACTTGCTCAGGCCTGATCCATTCTATGAAGGCAACGTCGATGGTCTGCCCGTAGAGATCGCCGGCAAAGTCGAACAGAAACGCTTCGAGCAGCACAGTTCCGCTATCGAACATCGGCCGCCGGCCGAAACTCGCGACACCGTCGTAACGTTGCTGTCCGACGCCGACCCGCACCGCATAGATGCCGTGGCGCAACCCGCAGGCCGGGTCGAGGCGCAGATTGGCGGTCGGATAGCCGAGTTCGCGCCCGCGTTTGTCGCCGTGCACCACCTCGCCGCTGACGAACCAAGGATAGCCGAGCAGGTCCGCCGCGCCGATCATATCGCCGGCGGCCAATGCTTCCCGGATCGGACCGGAGGAAACGCGCCGTCCGTTGTGCTGGAAGGGCGGAACGATATCGACCCTCAGGCCAAGCTCGCGGCCGCGCGCGGCCAGGAATTCCGGCGAGCCTTGCCGCCCCTTGCCGAAATAGAAATTGAATCCCACCACGACGCCGCTCACGCCGCATTGCTCCACCAGCACCCGTTGCACGAATTCTTCCGCGGTGAGCGCGGCCAGCGCCGCGTCGAACGTCAGCACCACCGCGCCGGCGAGGCCGGTGGCCGCGAACAGCCGCAGTTTGGCCGTCTCATCGGTGAGCCTGAACAGCGGCTCGTTGGGGTGAAAGAACCTGCGCGGATGCGGCTCGAAAGTCAGCGCCGCCGCCGGGCGGCTGAGAGCCTGCGCCCGATCGATGGCAGCCGCGATCACCGCGCGGTGCCCGCGGTGGACGCCATCGAAATTGCCGATCGCCACCACGGCGCCTTTCAATTCGGCCGGCGCCGGCTGCCCGCCGCGTAGCACGGAGAAGGGCGGTTTGAAGTTCAGGCCGTCCGTCATTGGGGATTTGCTCTTTGCGGACGCGCTGGGCACCGCGTGGTTAACAAACAGTAAACGCCGCCGTGCCGGCGCGCGACCAAGGCCGATTCTAGTGCCGGATGCACGACCCGGCAAAAGCGGAATTCGGCTCCTTGGCGGCCGGTTAACCGGATATTCAACGCCTTTTGCTAGGCAAAGCCATTGGGAGAGGACTCGAAGCGGTTCTCGGAACGCGCTGACGTGTGCAAGATGTCGTCGGACATTCCGGTGCGCAGCTGTCGAGGCCTGATGGAGCGGGACAATGGCCATTGATTTGTCGATGCCGATCCTTGTCGTCGATGACTACAATACGATGATCCGCATCATCCGCAATCTTTTGAAGCAGCTCGGATTCCAGGACGTCGATGACGCCAACGACGGCTCCTCGGCGCTGGCCAAGATGCGCAGCAAGAAATACCGGCTGGTGATTTCCGACTGGAACATGGAGCCGATGACCGGCTACGACCTGCTCAAGGAGATCAGGGCCGACGCGTCACTGTTCAAGACGCCCTTCATCATGGTCACGGCCGAGTCGAAGACCGAGAACGTGATCGCGGCCAAGAAGGCCGGGGTCGACAATTACATTGTCAAGCCGTTCAACGCGCAGACGCTGCAGCACAAGATTGAAGCGGTGTTCGGCGGCACGCCCAGTTCCCAGCCAGCAAGCAGCCTAGCCTAGTGTCCTGAATCCGAAGTTCGCACACACGTGCTGCGAGCGCGGTTGCGAACTTTGGATTCAAAAGGACACTAGAAAATCATAGCGTTGCTAGTGTGGCTTTGGTTCGGAAGTTCCCTCCGGACCTGCTGCAAGTATGGGGAAACTTCCGAACCGCCACACTACCCGCGCTCCAGGCGTAACCCGCGCTCTACCAGACCAACTGGCGCATCACCGCTTTCGGGAACACGCCGGCCTCCTCGAAAATCTCGCCGAGCGCCGCCCGATCGGGATCGTCCCGGCCGCCGATTTCCTCGGCGTGGATGCCGGCGGTGACGAACAAGCAATCGATGCCGAACCCGGCCGCTCCCTTGAGGTCGGTGCGCACCGAATCCCCGATCGCCAATACCCGTTGCTGATCGACCGGTCGGCCGCGCGCCGACTGCGCGGCCTCCAGCGCCTGCTGATAGATCGGCCGGTAGGGTTTGCCGGCATAGATCACCTCGCCACCGGCGGCGGCATAGAGGTCGGCGATGGCGCCGGCGCAATAAACCAGCTCGTGGCCGCGCTCCACGACCACGTCGGGATTGGCGCAGATCATCAGCAGATTGCGTGCGCGCATCTTGGCCAGCAGCTCCTCGTAGTCCTGCGGCGTCTCGGTGGTGTCGTCGAACAAGCCCGAGCACACGGCGTAGTCGGCGCTTTCCAGCGGAGCGACTCGCAGGCCGAGCCCTTCGAAGATCGGCAGATCGCGTTCCGGCCCGATATGGAAGAGGCTCTGATCCTTGCGGGCGGTGATCAGCGCGCGGGTGACGCCGCCCGAACTGACGATGCCCTCATAGGCCTCGCGCGGGACCTTGAGGCGGTCCAGCAGCGGCACCACCGCCTCGCCCGGCCGCGGCGCATTGGTGATCAGGATCACGGTGCCGCCCTTGCGGCGGAATTGCACGAGCGCATCGCAGGCCTCCTGCGAGGCGACGATGCCGTTGTGCACCACGCCCCACACGTCGCAGAGCGCGACGTCATAGGCCGACGCCAGCGTGCGGAAATGATCGGTGAGCGGCGGCAGGGAAGCAGGCATGAGGACCCGTCAGGACAAACGCGGCCTGCTTAGACAATCCCCGTCCCGGGATCAAATGCGGCCGCGGACGAGCTGCGCCAGACCGCCGGCGCGCGCACTCTTGTTTTCGGCGCCGATGGTCGCATCCGAGGCCGGCCGCCCGGAGAGCCCGGAGGGCGCCTCGTCGGCCACGGCGTCGCGGGCGATCACGTCGCTGCGCTCGCCAATACCTTGCAACGCCTCCGCGCGCACCGGCCGCGGCGGCGAGAACAGGAAACCCTGGCCGTAGCGCACGTCGCAATCCAGCAGGTCGACCACGCTGCCTTCGCTTTCGATCTTTTCCGCGATGAGATCGATGCCGAAGCGGCCGAGCAGATCGGACATGTCGGCCGGATGGATATCGGTCGCTGCGGTCCCGTTGCGATTGAGCAACAGCGTCGCCGGCACCTTGATGAAGCGGAATCCACGGCTCGCCAGTTCGCGCGGCTCGATCCGCAGATCGGTGACGTTGTCCAGGGAAAAGCGGAAACCGCGCTCGGCCAAGGCTGCGAGGCTTTCGTTTTCGATCGGGCCGGCGGCGCGCAAGGCGCTTTGGGTGAATTCGAGCACCAGCGACGGCGCGACAGCGCGGTTGGCGTCCATGAACTCCAAGACCTGCTGGAAGACGGCGGAATCGGTCAGGGTCGAGCCCGAGAGATTGCAGAACAGGCCGATCTCGCGATTTTTCATTAGCAGCCGCCGCACCACCTGGACGCAGCGAAAGATCACGAGATTGTCGATACTCGGCATCAGGCCGGCGGTTTCCGCCGGCGCGATGAAATCGGCGGCCGCGACCACGTCGCCTTTTTCGGTCCGCAGCCGCGACATCGCTTCGTAGTAGCGCACCTTGCGCTGCGGCAAGGTGACGATCGGCTGCAGATAGAGATCGATGCGGTTGGCGTCGATGGCGCCGCGGATGGTGGCCAGCAGTTCCAGTTGCGTCGCGCTTTCCATGCTGGACGCGGACGTTGGCGTCGCGTTCGGCCCCGCCGCCGCCGGGGCGCCCAGTTTGCCGGTTTCAGCCAGCACCTTGTTGGCAGCGGCATCGCCGCGGGCGGCGCCCTGAACGCTGAGCTTGGCCGATCCGAGCTCCGCCAAGGCGGTCTCGTGAGCGGCGGCGGTTTCCGCCAATTGCTTGACCAGACTGCCGAGCTCGCCGATCTCGACCGAGAGCGGGTCGATCGCCGAGCGGATGCGGTCGTGCGAATGTTCGACCTTGCCTTCGAGCGCCGCCAGCCGGCGCCCGAGTTCGGCTACTTGGCGGGCGAGATCGCCGCTTGCCCGCGACAGGTCGGCCAGCTGCTTGCCCACCATGGCGCGGACGCCGAGCCGCGTTGAGAAGACGTTGTAGATCACCAGGGCAGCGAGGGTCGCGCCCGCCACGATGACAGCCTCTTGCGGGCTGAAGCCCAAAGCCAAATGGACCACCGCGCCGGCGGAAGCCGCGATGAGCGCGATGCAAACAACCACGAAAATGGCCCCGAGCCGCATAAGACCTGTCCGATCAGTTGGCCGTCAGCCTCTGGCGCCGATGATTCGCCAGGACGCGCTCAATCTCCCCCCGCCGCCGCGCCGGCGCAAGCGATGTTCCGGCCGCCGATAGCCGTTGCACCATAGCTGCGCACAGCATTGTCGCGGATCAGGGTTGGGGCGGGACAAAAGCATAGAGAACGCGTACCGGCCTGACCGGATGCCAGGTCTGGCGCGCCAGCACCAGCGCCGGCTGAATGTCGAGGGCGGGAAACGTCGCCCGCCATTGGTCGAGAAAACGTTCGCCGAGACCGTCCTCCCAGACCAGGATGGCGCCGCGCCGGCGCAGGTCGTTGGGATCGATCCAGGTGCTCAGCTTCGGATTGCCGTGGACGATGGCATGCGGCCGGTCCGGGGAATAAACCGCGACATTGTTCGCCGCGAATTCGGTGCCGCCGACATAGGTCAGCGCCGTTCCGAATTTTTCGCGCCATTCCCGGGTCAGGGTTTCGGCCAGAACCTGGCCGGGAAACTGGGTTGCCTTCGAGCGATCCCGCACGAACGGTTCGCCGATCTCGACCGCTGCATAGACCACCGGAACCGCGACAAAGACCGCGATGAATGCGGCGGCCAACCGTTGCAGGCGGCGCGCCTCGAACACCGGCCTGATCCAGAGTAGCGCCGCGAGCGGCGCAAACGACCACAACGGATAGCCCCACATCGCCACCGGCAGGCGTCCGAGGGCGATGGCGACCACGGTGGTCACCGCGAACGGTCCGAGCGCAAGCATGGTGACGTAACGGCGATTGAAGCGAGCGATGTCGTCGCCCGGCCGCGCCCGCTCGCCGCCCGCCAGCAACAGTGCGAGCAGCCCGAGTGCAGGCAACAGGAAGACCAACTGGCCGCCGGTCCAGCGCAGCGGAAAGACGATGTAATGGTACCAGCGGCCCGCGACCCGGGCGCGCTCGTCGACATACCGGAGCGGCATGAGATCGTGGCCAAGCAGCCACCACACGTTGGGAGCGATCGCGACCGTGAAGGCGAGCGCCATCAGATAAGGTCCGGGCGTGCGCCAAGCCCGCCGCGCCACCGGATCGAACAGCAGAAACAATCCGAGAGCGGCGGCCAGCGCGAACGCCGCGTATTTCGTCCAGAACGCGAGCGCGAGGAACAGTCCGGCGACAATCCAATCGAACGCACGCCGGCGTACGATGCCGCGGTAGAAAAACAGCGCGGTTAACGCCCAGAACGGCAATTGCATCTGGTCATGAGCGAACTTCACGACCGAGAAATTGTAGAAATGAATGCCCTCGAGGATCAGAACGGCCAACAGTGCCTCGAACGCGCCGACGATCTCGCGGCCCAGCAGCCAAACGACATAGAAGCAGATCACCGCCGAGAGCGGGCCAAGCAGGTAAACCGCGCGCACGTCTCCGACCAGGCGGTAGATCAGGTCGGCGGCCCACCACGGCAGCGGCGGGTGCTTCCAGTAGCCAAGCTGCCATTCCTTGCCGAGTGCCAGATCCTCGACCAGATCGAGCTGGAGATTGGCGGAGACCAG
>JBKKAF010000023.1:0-10970 GCA_046714775.1 Xanthobacteraceae bacterium
CGTGGCCCGCGCACGCGGTCGAGGCCGTCAACGTCCGCCGCGACGCCGCCGCCATCGACCTCACCGCTGCGGTCGAGCGGCACCGCACCGACAGCGACCGCATCCTGGTGTCGACCGCGCCCGGGCCCGACGGCATCGTTCAGCGCATGGACGTGCGCGCGCGCGAGGGCAACACCAACTGGGCGATCTTTGCGCTGGCGAATTCCGGCAACGAGCAGATCGACCGGCTGATCGTGGTCCCGCATTACCGGCTGGTCGGCTCCGGCCTGTTGTGGCCCGACCTCGGCCTGTCACGCATCGTGACGATCACGTCGAGCGGCGAGCGCCCGGACCGGCAGGAAAGCACCACCGCCGACGTCTATCGCATCACGCTCGATCCCGGCGCGGTGATGACCTACGTCGCGGAGCTTCGCACCAACAAGCTGACGCAGATCTATTTGTGGGAACCCGACGCCTACAAGGACAAGATCAACAGCATCACGCTCTACTACGGCATCGTGATCGGGATCGCCGGCTTGCTCGCGCTGTTCCTCACCATCCTGTTCGTGGTGAAGGGCAGCGTGATGTTCCCGGCCGCCGCGGCGCTCGGTTGGGCGGTTCTGGTCTATATCGGCATCGACTTCGGCTTCTGGGGCAAGGTGTTCGATCTCTCGGCCGGCGCCGAGCAGATCTGGCGCGCCTCGGGCGAGGCGATCCTGGCGGCGACGCTGGTGGTGTTCCTGTTTGCCTATCTCAACCTCAACCGCTGGCACGTGCGCTACGCCCACATTACCATCGGCTGGCTGGCGTTCCTCGTCGCGCTGGTCGCGGTGGCGCTGGTCGATCCGTCGATCGCCTCCGGCATCGCCCGCATGTCGCTGTTCGCGGTCGCTATGCTGGGCTTCGGTCTGGTCATCTATCTCTCGACCCACGGCTTCGACCGCGCGGTGCTGCTGATCCCGACCTGGCTCTTGCTGGTGGTGTGGGTGATCGCCGCCGGTCTGGCGGTGATGGGCGTTCTGACCAACGACATCGTAGGCCCGGCTCTGCTCGGCGGCCTGGTTCTGATCGTGATGCTGATCGGGTTCACCGTCATGCAGCATGCCTTCGCCGGCGGCATCACCCACGGCATCGTGTCCGACGTCGAGCGGCGCGCGCTGGCGCTGACCGGCGCCGGCGATCTGATCTGGGATTGGGACGTTTCCGCCGACAAGGTGTTCACCAGTCCGGAGACCGAGACCCTGCTCGGCTTGAAACGCGGCACGCTGGATGGGCCGGCGGCGCGCTGGCTCGACGTGCTGCATCCGCTCGATCGCGACCGCTTCCGCGCGGCGCTCGACGGCGTGCTGGAGCAGCGCCGCGGGCGCCTGATGCAGGACTTCCGGCTGCGCACGCCGGACGGCCACTATCTATGGTTCGCGCTGAAGGCGCGGCCGGTGGTCGGATCGGACGGCGAGGTGGTGCGCCTCGTCGGCACGCTGACCGACGTCACCGAATTCAAGAATGCCGAGGAGCGCCTGCTGCACGACGCCGTCCACGACAACCTGACCGGCCTGCCCAACCGCGAATTGTTTCTCGACCGGCTGGAAGCGGTGCTCGCCTTCGCCAAGGCCGATCCGCAGATTCGCCCGACCGTGATCGTGATCGATCTCGATCGCTTCAAGCAGGTCAACGACTCGGTCGGCATCGCGGTCGGCGATTCCATGCTGCTGACCTTGGCGCGGCGACTCGGACGCCTGCTCAAGCCGCAGGACACGCTCGCCCGCATCACCGGCGATCAGTTCGCCCTGATCCTGCTGTCCGAGCGCGAATCCGATCGCATCATCGCATTCGCCGAAACGCTGCGCCGGGCGCTGCGCGCCCCGATCACCTTCACCGACCGCGAGATCTTCCTCACCGCCTCGATCGGGCTGGCGCTCAGCGACGGCCAGCCGCACCGCACCGAAGAGGTGCTCAAGGACGCCGAGCTTGCGATGTACCACTCCAAGCGCATCGGCGGCGACCGCATCGAGGTGTTCAAGCCGTCGATGCGCGCGCGCAAGACCGACCGGCTGACGCTGGAATCGGAGCTGCGCCGGGCGCTGGAGCGCGACGAGATCACCATCCTCTACCAGCCGATCGTGCGGCTGGAGGATCGCTCGGTGGCCGGGTTCGAGGCGCTGGCGCGCTGGGATCATCCCAAGATGGGCCGCATGTCGCCCGCCGATTTCATCGCCATCGCCGAGGAGATCGGGTTGATCGTCGATCTTGGCCTGTTCGTGCTGGAACGCACGGCCCGCCAACTCGGCATCTGGCAGAAGACGGTGCGCCCGCGCGATCCGGTGTTCGCCAGCGTCAACCTGTCGTCGCGCCAATTGCTGCGGCAAGACCTGATCCACGATCTGCGCACGGTGATCGCCCGCTCAGGGGTGGCGCGCGGCACGCTCAAGCTCGAGCTCACCGAATCGCTGGTGATGGAAAATCCCGAACATGCCGCGCAGATGTTGACCCGCATTCGCGAACTCGGCGCCGGCCTGGCGCTCGACGATTTCGGCACCGGCCATTCCTCGCTCGCCTATCTGCAGCGTTTTCCGTTCGACACCATCAAGATCGACCAGAGTTTCGTACGCGCCTCCAGCAAAGGCACGCGCCCGGTCATTCTGCGCTCGATCATCGCGCTGGCGCACGACCTCGGCATGGAGGTGGTAGCGGAAGGCGCAGAAACCGATTCGGATGCGGTGGAGCTCTATCAGCTCGGTTGCGAATATGCGCAGGGCTTTGCCTTCGGCGAGCCGATGACCGCCGACGACGCGCGCGCATTGCTGCTCGCCGACCGTCCGCTGGAAATGGCGCGATAACTCCGGCTAAGCCGCTAGCATTTATTGTTGAGCATGATCTTTTCCGAAAACCGGTTCCCACCCCGGATCAAGTCCGGTGCAGGCTTTTTCGGGATCAAGCTCTAAGCGTGCCCGGCCTCGCTCGACAACATGCCGAGATCGACGCCGATCTTCTTCAGCGCCTTGTCGTATTTCTTGTGGGTGTCCTGGCCGAACACGAGTTCCGCGTCGGCCGGGCAATGCAGCCAGCCGTTCTGGTTGATCTCGGTCTCCAGCTGTCCCGCCGCCCAGCCGGCATAGCCGAGTGCCAGCACCGCGCTGGCCGGTCCATCGCCGCGTGCGATCGCCTTGAGGATATCGACGGTCGCGGTCAGGCAGATTCCCTCGTCGATCGGGAGCGTCGAGTTCTCGATGAAGAAGTCGGCCGAATGCAACACAAAGCCGCGGCCGGTCTCGACCGGCCCGCCCTTCAGCACCTTCACGCCCTCGGCGCGGCGCGGCAGCTGGATCAGGTCGGCCGGGGGAATGACCTCGAGCTGCACCAGCAGATCGGGAAAGCTGATATGGGCCGCCGGCTGATTGACCACGATGCCCATGGCGCCTTCAGACGAATGCGCGCACACATAGATCACGCTGCGGCTGAAACGATCATCGCCCATGGTCGGCATGGCGATCAGCATCTGGCCGTCGAGATAACCGCGTTTGGGAGTGCGTGACCCGGAACGCAAAAGCCCGCCGCGCGCCTTTGGCCGCAGCCCGGACTTGGAAGGGTCTTTGACCTTGCGCGTCTCCTCGAACGGAGCCTCCGCACCGGCAACCGGTGTTTCCACCACGCTGACGATCAGCGTGGGCCCGGACTGGCTGACCCGGACATCCTGGAACAGGCCGGTGTCGTGCAGCGCCTTCAGCCCTTCCTTGATCTGCGTGGCGTCGAACAGCCCGCCCGGCCCGGCCTTGAAAAACGAACGGATCGTATCGGCCTCCACGCGCTCGTTGCCTTCGACAACGATGGTGCCGGTCGATGGCTTCCTGGGTGACTTGCCGCCGGGCTTCATGAGCAAAAGTTACCTGATCACCTGTCGTTTGCAAACGTTGCGGAAGTATAATGTTGGCATATCCTCCGCCACATTGACCGCGCGAGATTGTAGGGAGCCATATGTGTCTTTTTCCCGGCCATTTTCCCGGCCAATGCAGCAGCAGCTGCCTCCTCACAATGAATTCAATGGCGTCCGAGCCGTTTCGTTCCTAAACGAGACTCTATGATGAATATTTTCGAACGCTGCTGCCGGACGGCCTTTGCATGCGTCACGCTGTTGATCGGCGTGGATACCGCGCTGGCCGCGGACGACGTCTCGCGCTGGGATGGCGATGCCCGCAGCGCAGCACGGCTGATCGCCGCCTCGCGGCCGGCCAGCGGAGCGGCCGCGCTGTTGCGGGCCGGCGTCGAAATCAGGTTGAAACCGGGCTGGCATACCTATTGGCGCTATCCCGGCGACTCGGGGATACCACCGCAATTCGATTTCACGCGCTCGGACAATGTGCAGGCGGTCGACGTGCTGTGGCCGGCGCCGCAACGCCTGCCGGAGGCGGGCAATATCTCGATCGGTTATGACCGCGACGTGATACTGCCGCTGCGCGTCATCGCGAAGGATCCGGGCAAGCCGGTGGTGTTGCGGCTGAAGCTCGACTACGCCATTTGCGAAAAGCTCTGCGTGCCGGCGGAAGCGCGCGCCGAGCTCGCGCTGGCGCCGCTCCGCAGTTCGTTCGATGTAGCGCTTGCCACCGCCGAGGCGCGGGTGCCGAAGAAGCTGGCCATGGGCGAAGGCCAGAGCCTGTCCGTGCGCTCGCTGCGCCGTGAGGACGGCGCGGCGCGACCTAAGGTCGTGGTGGACGTCGCCGCACCCAACGGCAATGTCGATCTGTTTGCGGAAGGCCCTACCCCGCAATGGGCGCTGCCGATTCCGGCGGCGATCGATGGCGCGCCAGCCGGACAGCGGCGTTTTGTGTTCGAACTCGACGGCGCACCGGCGGGCGCGAGTTATGGCGGCGCGGTCATCACGCTCACCGCCGTCGCCGGCGGCGAGGCGATTCAGGTCTCGAGCCGTCTCGACTAATCCGCCGGAGCCGCTAATTTCAGCCCCGGCACAGGATCAACAACAGCAAGGATCATTACCATGGCCATCAAGGTCGGCGACCGACTGCCCAGCACCAAATTCCGCGTGATGACGCCGGAGGGCCAGGCATGGAAGAGCACGGACGAGATCTTCAAGGGCAAGAAGGTCGCGCTGTTCGCGGTTCCCGGCGCGTTCACCGGGGTTTGCAGCAAGCAGCACCTGCCGAGCGTGGTGGACAATCTGGCAGCGCTGAAAGGCAAGGGCATCGACACCATTGCGGTGACCGGCGTCAACGACATTTCGGTGCTGGACGCCTGGAAGAAGGCGAGCGGCGCCGACCAGGTGGAGTTCCTGTCGGACGGCAACGGCGAATTCGCCAAGGGGCTCGACCTGACCTTGGACCTGAGCGGCGCCGGCATGGGCACCCGTTCCAAGCGCTATTCCATGCTGGTCGAGGACGGCGTGGTGAAGAAGCTCAATGTCGAGGAGCCGGGCAAGTTCGAAGTGTCCGACGGCGCGACGCTGCTGAAGCAGCTTTGAGCCACGTCATTCCGGCCGAGCGAACGAAGTGAGCGAGAGCCGGAATCCATAATCGCAGTCGGTGCGATTCTGCTGATCCGTGGTTATGGATTCCGGGCGCGCGGGCTGACGCCCACGCCCCGGAATGACGAATCTACTGCTTGAATCTACTGCTTGCGCGGCACTCGTTTGTCGGCGCGCACGTGTTCCGGCGACAGCGCGCCGATGGTGCCCGACCGCACCGCCGCGATGGCGTCGCGCGCCAATTGATCGGCGCGCTCGTTCATCGGGTGGCCGGCATGGCCGCGCACCCAGTGCCAGCGCACCGTGTGGCGCTTCAGCGCCTCCTCGAGCCGCTGCCACAGATCGACATTCTTGACCGGCTTCTTGTCGGCGGTGCGCCAGCCATTGGCCTTCCACTTCTTGATCCACTGCAGGATGCCGTCACGCAGATATTGGCTGTCGGTATACAGATCCACCACACAGGGCCGCTTGAGCGCCTCCAGCGCCGCGATCGCCGCCATCAGCTCCATGCGGTTGTTGGTGGTGTGCGGCTCGCCGCCCTTCAATTCCTTCTCATGATCGCCGAATCCGAGGATCGCGCCCCAGCCGCCCGGCCCGGGATTTCCCGAACAGGCGCCATCGGTATGGACGGTGACGTGCGGCTCGCTCATTGCGCGATGCCGTAGTCGCGCGCGCTGCCGATCTTCTGGTGGAAGCGCAGCTTGCGGACATATTCCACCGGGTCCTTCGGCCGCACCAATGCGCCGGGCGGCACGTCGAACCAGTCGACCAGGCGGGTGAGCAGAAAGCGCATGGCGGCGCCGCGGGCGAGCAGCGGCAGCGCCGCCTTCTCTTCCGCCGACAACGGGCGCACGGCGTCATAGGCCTGCAACAGGTTCTTGCCCTTGGTGACGTTGTAGGAGTGATCGGCCTCGAAGCACCAGGCGTTGAGGCAGATCGCCACGTCGAAAGCCAGCGTGTCGGTGCAGGCGAAATAGAAATCGATCAGGCCGGACAGCGTGTCGCCCAGGAACAGCACATTGTCGGGGAACAGGTCGGCGTGGATCACGCCCTGCGGCAGGCCGCGCGGCCAGCTCTGTTCGAGCTGCGCCAGTTCCTTGGCCAGGAATTGTTTGAGATCGCGCTGCACTTCGCCTGCCCGCTCGCAGCACTGTTCGTAAAGCGGCCGCCAGCCGCTGACCGACAGCGCATTGGCGCGCTTGCGCGGAAAGTCGAGGCCCGCGAGATGCAATTGCGCGAGCGCGGCGCCGAGCGCCGCGCAATGCACCGGCGACGGCCGGCGCATCCACATACCGTCGATAAAGTTGATGATCGCGGCCGGGCGCTTGGCGATCTTGCCCAACAGCTCACCCTTCCGGTCGCGCACCGGGGTCGAGCATTTCAGGCCGCGGCTGTGCAGATGCTCCATCAGCCCAAGGAAGAACGGCAGGTCGCGGGCGGATACCCGTTTCTCGTAAAGCGTCAGGATGTAATGGCCGCCGGTGGTATGGACCAGGAAGTTGGAGTTCTCGACGCCTTCGGCGATGCCCTTGTAGGCCAGGAGATCGCCGATCTCATAGCCGGCGAGAAAGGCCGCAAGGTCTTCCGCTCCGACGTCGGTATAAACGGCCATGAGATGCTCCCACACCGGCGCTATCGCGCTCTCACCGCCTCCGTCAAGGGGTTCCCGGAACTAGGAACAAGCATGGACAGGCCGGTGCCGCATGCCTATATTCCCGGCACTTTCCGTCATCCTTGATGACTAGAGGCTTCGCCCGAAGGGGCGGGC
The DNA here is from genome assembly GCA_046714775.1 of Xanthobacteraceae bacterium. GTDB lineage: Bacteria > Pseudomonadota > Alphaproteobacteria > Rhizobiales > Xanthobacteraceae > VAZQ01. The sequence goes on from JBKKAF010000023.1 coordinate 7,221, forward strand.
GGAGCGCAGAGGAGATTTTCGCCATGAACAGCGGGCCATTGATGCCGAAAGCCACCGCCGTCTGGCTGGTCGAGCATACCGCGCTTTCGTTCGACCAGGTGGCGCATTTCTGCAAGCTGCATCCGCTCGAAATCAAAGCGATCGCCGATGGCGACGCCGCGCAGGGCATCAAAGGTCTCGACCCGATCCAAACCGGGCAGCTCACGCGCGAGGAGATCGACAAGGGCGAGCAGGATCCCGCGCACAAGCTCAAGCTGCTGGAAGCGAAAACACGGCTGCCGCAGCCGAAGAACAAGAAGGGCCCGCGCTACACGCCGGTCTCGCGCCGCCAGGACCGCCCGAACGCCATCCTGTGGCTGGTGCGCAACCATCCGGAATTGAAGGACAGCCAGATCATGCGGCTGGTGGGCACCACCAAGTCCACCATCCAGGCGATCCGCGAGCGCACCCATTGGAATGCGCAGAGCTTGCAGCCGATGGACCCGGTCACGCTCGGCCTGTGCTCGCAGATCGATCTCGATCTGGAAGTGCACCGCGCCTCCAAGGAGAAGCCGGTGGACGTGGAAGCGCAGGGCGCCACGCTGCTGCCCGCCGCCGAGACCACCGCCCTGCGCCGCGAGCCGGAGCCGGAGCCGGAGCCAGGGCCGCCGAAGAAGCCGAGCGACGATCTCAATGTCGACGCGGTGTTCGCCAAGCTCAAGCAGATCGGCGGCGGCAAGAGCGAATAGCGCTTGGCCGCAATCATCACGCAGCGATTGTCATCCTGGGGTGCGCGCTAGCGCGCCATGAAGACTAACAGCGCAGGCGGTGGCGGTCACCTTTTCGGGCATCCACCAAGCTGCTATCCAAACCGGCGGACGGCGGTATTCATCGGGCAATGTCGGTTTCCGATAGCCGGACTCACGGTCAATGCCGATTGAAACGATCATCTTTATCGTTTGCTGGATCGTTGTCGCGATCTTGGGCGGCGGCATGCTTGTCTACGTTTGGCAAATGCTGCTGGCGAGATATGAGGATCGGCGCGCGCGCAAACAGAAGGTTTCGGAACAATCTGACGCCGCGAACGGCTAGCGTCGGCGCCAGCGGAATTTCCCCGTTCTTGGAGACCATTGCTTGAGTGCCGACCGGTCGATTGCAGCGGATCGCTACGGCGCGTTGGCGCCGGGATGGCTCGATCGTGCCGTGATCGCGGTCACCAGCCGCCTGCCCGACAACTGGCTGGGCTTGCGGCTGGCGATCCTGTTTCGCCGCATCGTGACCATGCGGCTGTCCGCCCGGGCGCTCGATGTCGTGCGCTGGGGGCTGCGCATGCGGCTGCATCCGCTCGACAACGGCTGCGAGAAGAACCTGCTGTTCACCCCGCAGATGTACGAGCCGCCGGAGCGCGCTGCCCTGATCGGGGAAATCGCGCGCGCCGCAGCGGCCGGCCAGCCGTTCGTGTTCATTGATATCGGCGCCAATGTCGGCCTGTTCTCGCTGTTCGTCGCGGCGCACACGGGTGGCAACGCCCGCGTCGTGGCGATCGAGCCGGAGCCGGGGAATTTCGCGCGCCTGCGGTTCAACATCGCGGCCAATTCGGCGCTGCCGATCGAGCCCGTGGCATTGGCGCTCGGCGAAGAGGACAGCGAGGTGGTGGTGCTGCTCGATGCCCGCGACCGCGGCGGCACCCGCACGCGTGCGGCGACCGCCTCCGACCAGGTCCGTGTCCCCTGTCGCCCATTGCTGCGCGTGCTGCAGGATTCCCGCATCGATCGGATCGACGCCCTGAAGATCGACGTCGAAGGCATGGAAGACCGGGTGCTGGCGCCGTTTTTCCGCGACGCGCCGGCATCCTTGTGGCCCCGACTGATCCTGATCGAGGATTCAAGCGGCGGATGGGCCGTCGACCTGTTCGCGCTGCTTGCCGCCAAGGGCTACCGGGTCGAAGCCCGCAGCCGGCAGAATGTGATGTTGCGCGCGACCGGCGAGCGCGGCGATCCGAGCGTCGGCGGACAGGCTATGACAGGGTGACGCTCTGCTGACCGACCCCCTCTTCTATCTGCTCGCCATTCCGGCAGTGATCGCGCTCGGCATCGGCAAAGGCGGTTTTTCCGGCGTCGGCACGTTGTCGACGCCGCTGTTGGCGCTTGTGCTGCCGCCGCTGCAGGCCGCCGCGATCCTGCTGCCGATCCTGATCACCCAGGACATGATCTCGGTGTGGGTCTACCGCCAGCGCTGGAACGGGCGCATCCTGAAAGCGACGCTGCCCGGCGCCATGCTCGGCATCGCGCTCGGCTGGGCGCTGGCGGCGCATGTGTCGGATGCCGCGGTGCGGCTTGCCATCGGGCTGATCGGCACCGGCTTTGTGCTGCATGCCTGGTTCGGCCGAAGGCTCGCCGAAGCCACGCGGCCGAACGCGGCCGGCGGGTTGTTCTGGGGCGCGGTGTCGGGCTTCGTCTCCATGCTGTCGCATGCCGGCGGGCCGCCGTTCTCGGTGCACGTGCTGCCGCAGAAGCTCGACAAGCTGACGCTCGTTGGCACCACCACCATCTTCTTCGCCGCGGTGAACGCCGTGAAGCTCGTCCCCTATGGCGCGCTCGGGCAATTCTCGATGGAGAACATCGCGGCCTCGGCGGTGCTGTTTCCGCTCGCGGTGGCCAGCAACTTCCTCGGCATCTGGCTGGTGCGGCGCACGCCGACCGAGCTGTTCTACAAGATCGCCTATCTGTTGGTGCTGTCGATCTCGCTCGAACTCATCCGCAGCGGCGTGATGGGGATTGTCAACGGCTCGCCGTCGTCCTGAAGTGCGAGGCCGCGTAGCGGCCACCTCGGGTGACGGATCGAGACGGAGCATTGATCGCCCGCCCCATGGTTCGCTAACGTGAGCGGCACGAGGAACCCATGCCCAAAACGCCCTACGACACCGATCTCGACCGCAACCCGGCCAATTTCCAGCCGCTGACCCCGCTCAGCTTCCTGGAGCGGGCGGCGGCGACCTTTCCCGACCGCACCGCCATCATCCACGGCAAGCTCCGGCGCAGCTATCGCGAGTTCTACGCGCGCTCGCGCAAGCTCGCCTCGGCGCTCGCCCGCCACGGCCTCAAGCGCGCGGATTCGGTGTCGGTCGTGCTCGCCAACACGCCCGCGATGCTGGAGGCGCATTACGGAGTGCCGATGGCGGGCGCGGTGCTCAACACCATCAATACCAGGCTCGACGCCCGCACCATCGGCTTCATCTTCGACCACGCCGACGCCAAGGTGGTGATCACCGACCGCGAACACAGCAAGGTGGTGAAGGAGGCGCTGGCGCTCGCCAAGGTCAAGCCGTTGGTGATCGACTACGATGACCCCGAATATGGCGGTCCGGGCGAGCGGCTCGGTGCCATCGAATACGAGGATTTCATCAAGGACGGCGACCAGGATTTTCCGTGGACGATGCCGGAGGACGAATGGGACGCCATCTCGCTCAATTACACCTCAGGCACCACCGGCGATCCGAAGGGCGTGGTCTATCACCACCGCGGCGCATATCTCTTGGCCATCGGCAACGTGCTCACCGGCGCGATGGGCCGGCACCCGGTCTATCTCTGGACGCTGCCGATGTTCCACTGCAACGGCTGGTGTTTCCCGTGGACGATGGCGGCGAACGCCGGCGTGAACGTCTGCCTGCGCAAGGTCGACCCGGCGCTGATCTTCGCCGCGATCGCGCAGCACAGGGTGACGCATTACTGCGGCGCGCCGATCGTGCATCTCGCGCTGATCAACGCGCCG
>JBKKAF010000024.1:0-3947 GCA_046714775.1 Xanthobacteraceae bacterium
CGACCTCCCCCGCAAGCGGGGGAGGTGAAGTTAGTTGGCGCTGCTGAAAAAATCGGCGCCGCCGCGCGCTTTCAGCTCGCGTCCGGCATCGGCGCCGAGCGCAACGGCATCGGCGATCGGTCCTTCGCGCGTCGTGTCGAACACGGCGCTGCCGTCCGGCTTGGCGATCAGCCCGCGGAACCGCACACGGCCGGCGTCGATGATCGCATGACCGGCGATCGGCGTGCGGCAGGAGCCGTCGAGTACGGCGAGAAAGGCGCGCTCCGCGGCGAGCGCAATCATCGACTCGGCATGATTGATGGCATCGAGCAAATCCTGCGTGGCGCGGTCGCCCTGCCGCGCCTCGATGGCGATGACTCCCTGCCCGACCGCCGGCAGGCATTCCTCGATCGATAGTATCGCCGTCGCGGCATCCGCCAAGCCGAGCCGCTTCAGGCCGGCGAGCGCCAACAGCGTGGCGTCGACTACGCCGTCATCCAGCTTGCGCAGCCGCGTCTCGACATTGCCGCGCAACGGCGCCACGGCGAGATCCGGCCGCAAATGCTTGACCATGGCCTGCCGCCGCAAGGATGCGGTGCCGACCACCGCGCCCGCCGGCAGGTCGCGCAGGGTTTTGGCCTTGCGGCTGATGAACACGTCGCGCGCATCCTCGCGCGCCAGCACCGCCGTGATCGCAAGCCCGGGCGGCAGCTCGGTCGGCAGATCCTTGGCGGAATGCACCGCCAGATCGATCGTGCCGGCGGCCAGCGCCTCCTCGATCTCCTTGGTGAACAGGCCTTTGCCGCCGGCTTCCGCCAATGGGCGGTCCTGGATGATGTCGCCGCTGGTGCGGATGACCACGAGCGCGATCCGCTCCGGCGCAAGATTGTGCGCGGTGGCCAGCCGGTCGCGCACCTGCCCCGCCTGCGCCAGCGCGAGTGGACTGCCGCGTGTTCCGATCCGCAAAACCGCCGTCGCGACCGAGGATTGCACCCGGTGACCTCACAATGCTACGCCGGACCGGCCGGCTGAAAACGCGCGCGATCATAGGGACCGCGGCAAGGCCGGGAAAGCGGCAAGGCCAGGAAAGCGGCTCGGGTCCATGATCGTCCTCGGCATCGAGACCACATGCGACGAGACTGCCGCGGCGGTGGTGGAGCGCCCGCCCGCCGGGCGCGGCAAGATCATGTCCAATATCGTGCTGTCGCAGGTGAGCGAGCACGAAAAATTCGGCGGCGTGGTGCCGGAGATCGCCGCCCGCGCCCATGTCGAGGCGCTCGATCTCATTATCTATGAAGCGATGGCCGAAGCCGGCTGCACGTTCGATTCCATCGACGGCATCGCCGCCGCCGCCGGGCCCGGGCTGATCGGCGGTATCATCGTGGGCCTGACCACCGCCAAGGCGCTGGCGCTGGTGACAGAGAAGCCGCTGATGGCGGTCAATCATCTGGAAGCGCATGCGCTCACCGCAAGGCTTACCGACGCGACGCCGTTTCCCTATTGCCTGTTCCTAGCCTCCGGCGGTCACACCCAGATCGTGGCGGTGCGCGGGATCGGCGACTATGTGCGGCTCGGCACCACGGTGGACGACGCCATCGGCGAAGCCTTCGACAAGACCGCAAAGCTGCTCGGCCTCGGCTATCCCGGTGGCCCGCAGGTCGAGAAGGAAGCCGCCGCCGGCGATCCGGCGCGTTTCAGCTTGCCGCGGCCGATGGCGGGAAAGCCGAATGCCGATTTTTCGCTCTCGGGCCTGAAGACGGCGCTGCGGCTGGAAGCGGAAAAAATCGCCCCGATCAGCGACCAGGACGTGCGCGATCTGTGCGCCAGTTTCCAGCAGGCGGTAGTCGACGTGGTGGCGGACCGGCTGCGCGCCGGATTGAAAATGTTCAAGGAGCGCTATGGCAATCCCACCGCCATCGTCGCCGCCGGCGGCGTCGCCGCCAACGACGCGATCCGCAAGGTGTTGCACCGCGTTTCCTTCGAGGTCGGCACCGTGCTGGTGGTGCCGCCGGCCGAGCTGTGCACCGACAACGGCGCCATGATCGCCTGGGCCGGCGCCGAGCGGCTCGCGCTCGGCCTCACCGACACGCTCGACACCCCGCCGCAGGCGCGCTGGCCGCTCGCCAATGTTTCCGGCCGCGGCATGTCGGCGGTAGCGGAAGCGCTGGCATCGCCGGTGCGCGACACCGGCTGAGCGGACATGGGCTTCGAGCGCATCGCCGTGGTCGGAGCAGGCGCCTGGGGCAGCGCGCTGGCCAATGCCATTGCGCGCGCCGGCCGCAGCGTGACGCTGCTGGCGCGCGATCCCGCCAAAGCCGCCGCCATCGCGCGCTGCCGAGAAAGTCCGCGGCTGCCGGGCAACCGATTGGAAGACAGTATCGGCATTGCTGCGGTCGGCTACGGCAACGGCCCGCATGACGCGATCCTGCTCGCGGTGCCGTCGCAACAGCTGCGCGCCGCCGCAGCCGCCATCGCGCCGGCGCTCGCCAAAGGCACGCCGGTGATTGCTTGCGCCAAGGGCATCGAGCGCGGCACTCGCAAATTCATGACCGAGGTGATCTCCGAGGTGGCGCCTGCGGCGCTGCCCGCGATTCTGTCGGGCCCGAGTTTTGCCGATGACGTGGCGCGCGGGCTGCCGACAGCGGTGACGCTGGCGGCAGCTGACGAGGCCACCGTGGCGGAGCTTGCCGCGGCGCTCGGCTCTGCCACGTTCCGCCCGTATCACTCGACCGATGTGCGCGGCGTTGAGATCGGCGGCGCCGCCAAGAACGTGCTCGCCATCGCCGCCGGCATTGTCGCCGGCCGCGGGCTCGGCGCCAGCGCCGCCGCGGCGCTCACTACCCGCGGTTTCGCCGAGCTGTTTCGTTTCGGCAAAGCGCTGGGCGCGCGCCCGGCGACGCTGACCGGATTGTCCGGGCTGGGCGATCTGATCCTGACCTGTTCGAGCCCGCAGTCGCGCAATCTCTCCTTTGGCATCGCCATCGGCAAAGGCCAGATGCCGAATGAGGCCAAGGCAGGCGCGAAACTGGCGGAAGGCGCGTTCACCGCGCCGGTGCTGGTGGAGATCGCCAATGAAAGGGGCATCGAGATGCCGGTCGCGACCGCGGTCGCTGCCATCCTTGACGGCCGTTTCAGCATCGACGAAGCGATCGACAATCTGCTGACGCGGCCGTTTCGCGCGGAGGAATGAGCCATGGACTATTGGCTGTTGAAGACCGAGGCGGAGGAATTTTCCTGGGACGATCAGGTCACCCGCGGCGCCAAAGGCGAGAGGTGGAGTGGCGTGCGCAACTTCACCGCGCGGCGGCATCTGAAGGGGATGAAGAAGGGTGGCCAGGCATTCTTCTATCACACCGGCGAGGAGAAGCGGATCGTCGGAATCGTCGAGGTGATCCGCGAAGCCTATCCCGATTCCACTGACCCGAAAGGCGTGTTCGTCGCCGTCGATGTGCGGGCGGTGAAGCCACTGCCGCGACCGGTGACGCTTGCCGCCGTCAAGGCGGAGCCGCGGCTCAAAGACATGGCGCTCGCGAAATATCCGCGCCTGTCGGTGCAGCCGGTGACGCCGCAAGAGTGGAAGATCGTTTGTCGCATGGGCGGGCTGAAGGATTAGATCGACCCGTGTCCCGGATGCGGTGCAGCGCGAGCGTTAGCGAGTGGTGCACCGCTGATCCGGGACCCCGGTAATTCTTTTTCGTAACCGGGGGATCCCGGGCCTGCAGCGCACCACCATAGCGCGTCCTCAAGGGCGTTACGCCCGTCTGCGACAGGCTATGGACGCGCGTGAACGCGCTTATGGTGCTGCGCTGCGCCCGGGAAATGCCGATCAAGACGCCGCCGCCATGATCTGCGCCAGCACCTGGGCGCGGCGCGTGGGAGAGCGGCAGCTGTTCAAAGTTTCGGAGAACCGTTCCAGGACCCCGTCCTCAAAGGCGGCGACCACAGTGTCGTGCACATAACTCTTCCGG
>JBKKAF010000025.1:0-22105 GCA_046714775.1 Xanthobacteraceae bacterium
GGTGAAGACAAGGTGGCTCTGGCCGCTCCCGGCCTGTAAGACAATCGGGCCCGGCCCGGCCGAAAAACCTCCGGACAAGCACGCTTCCTTGTTGCCGGACCGGCGCGGGGCTTGTTATCACGCCCGCCTGACGGGCTTTTGGGATGCGCTTGCGGACAGGCTTCCGCCGCTGACGCACGAATGACGACGAGGACAAGGCGATGGCCAAAAACGGAGCGATCAGGCTCGTCGCCGGCAATTCCAACCCCGTGCTCACGCGCGAGATCGGCGAATATCTCAACACTCCGATGACCAAGGCGGTGGTGCGGCGTTTCGCCGACATGGAGATCTTTGTCGAAATCCAGGAAAACGTGCGCGGCGCCGACGTTTTCGTGCTGCAGTCGACATCGTTTCCGACCAACGACCACCTGATGGAATTGCTGATCATCATCGACGCCCTGCGCCGGGCGTCGGGGCGGCGCATCACCGCTGTCATCCCCTATTTCGGGTATGCCAGGCAGGATCGTAAGCCCGGGCCGCGCACGCCGATCTCGGCCAAGCTGGTTGCCAATCTGATCACCAATGCGGGGGCCGACCGGGTGATGACGCTCGATCTGCATGCCGGGCAGATCCAGGGCTTTTTCGACATCCCGACCGACAACCTCTACGCCTCGCCGATGATGGTGCGCGACATCAAGGATCGCTTCGATCTCAGCAAGCTGATCATCGTCTCGCCCGACGTCGGCGGCGTCGCGCGCGCACGCGGTCTTGCCAAGCGCATCAATGCCCCGCTCGCCATCGTCGACAAGCGGCGCGAACGGGCGGGCGAATCCGAGGTGATGAACGTGATCGGCGAGGTCGCCGGCCACACCTGCATCCTGGTGGACGACATCATCGACTCCGGCGGCACGATCGTGAATGCGGCTGACGCCTTGCTCGAAAACGGGGCAATCGACGTGTACGCCTACATTACCCACGGGGTGCTCTCGGGCGGCGCGGTCCCGCGCATCACCGGCTCGCGGCTCAAGGAACTGGTGATCACGGATTCGATTCAGCCCACCCAGGCGGTCAAGGACGCCGGCAACATCCGCGTCCTCTCGGTCGCCACCCTGATCGGGGAAGCGATCGGCCGCACCGCCGCCGAAGAGTCGGTTTCGAGTCTGTTCGACTGAACAATCGCCCGACGATGCCCGCGATTGACTCACGCGGCTGTGGACGACACCCGGATATCCACGAATCGTTAAGGGCTACCAGGGCCAATTGCGCTTGGCGGCTGGAATCAAGCGTTTATATTCGACTCGCTAAGTGATTCGCCCCGGAACGGTCAATCGACTCCACCGGGGACCGCCAAGAGCGGACGGTGCGTTCGTGGTGGCGTGCGCATCCCACTTCCCAGCGGCAAGGTGGAGACGGCATGTCCCTCATCGACTTTAGCGAACAGGCTCGCGGCAATCCCCTCGAAGTGGTGGAGCGCCTGGCATCAACCAACGACTGGTCGTTCGAACGTGCGGGCGACGACGAGATCACCATCTTGGTGAGAGGAAAGTGGACCGACTACCAGGTCTCCTTCACCTGGATGTTCGACATCGAAGCGCTGCATCTGGCCTGCGCGTTCGACCTGAAAGTGCCCGAGCGCTGCCGCCCCGAGGTGCAGCAGCTCATCTCGCTGATCAACGAGCAAATGTGGGTCGGGCATTTCGACTTGTGGGTCAAGGACGGCATCGTGATGTACCGCCACGCACTGGTCTTGGCGGGCGGCGTGGAAGCCTCCGGCCGGCAATGCGAGGCGCTGCTGGGCACCGGGCTCGACGCCTGCGAGCGCTATTTCCCCGCCTTCCAGTTCGTCTGCTGGGCCGGCAAGCCGGCGCGCGAGGCGCTCGACGCCGCCATGTTCGAGACTGCCGGCGAAGCCTAGGCGCACGTCCTTGGTGTGTGGACTTGTCATGCCTGGCGAAAGCGGGGCATCCAGTATCCGTTGCGCTTGCGATTGACATGATGCAGCAACGCCGCCGTTCAATGACGGCTGGATTGCCCGCGGTCGCGGGCGATGACGACAAAGGGTTCCGTTATGACCACACCGGCATCGACTGCGCGCCCGCTCGGCCAGCTCTCCGGCCCGATTGTCGTCCTCGGCGCGGGCAAGATGGGCGGCGCCATGCTGGAGGCCTGGCTCGGGCTCGGCCTCGACGCCAAGAACGTGGCCGTGCTCGAACCGCAGCCCTCGTCCGAACTCGCGGCACTGGCGGCGCGTGGACTGCGGCTCAATCCGGCCGCCGGCACGATCGGAGAAGCCGCCGCCGTGGTGGTGGCTGTCAAACCGCAGGCGGCGGTGGAAGCGCTGCCGTCGCTGAAACCCTATCTGGGTCCCGGAACGGTGGCGGTTTCGATCATGGCCGGGCACCGGCTCGGATCTCTTGCAGCAGCACTGCCCAAGGGGACGGCCATCGTCCGCGCGATGCCGAACACGCCGGCCGCGATCGGCCGTGGCATCACGGTCGCGGTCGGCAATGGCGAAGTCTCAGCTCGCCAGCGCGGCCTCGTGGACGCGCTGTTGTCGGCCACCGGGGCAGTGGAGTGGATTGACGACGAAGCTTGGATGGACGCGGTGACGGCGGTGTCGGGTTCGGGTCCGGCCTATGTCTTCCTGCTGGCGGAAGCGCTGGCACGCGCGGGTGCCGCGGCTGGATTGCCGCCCGAGCTCGCGGCACGGCTTGCGCGTGCGACAGTCGCCGGGTCGGGCGAGCTGCTGCACCGCTCGCCGCTCGATGCCGCAACGCTTCGGCAAAATGTCACATCACCCGGCGGCACCACCGCCAGCGCGCTCAATGTGCTGATGGCCAAGGACGGGCTCGAATCCCTGCTGACCGAGGCGGTAGCGGCCGCCACCACGCGTTCGCGCGAATTGGCAGGATGAGGATTTAGCCCAGGCGACGCCAAGCGCCCTGGAAGCGCCGCCTTTGCCAGCCTAGATTACCTTCCAGAGCATGATCCCGAAAAGTGGGAACCGGTTTTCGGAAAAGATCATGCTCACACAAAAGCAAGCTAGACCGTGATCGATTCAATTGAATCGGATCACGGTCTAGGTCGCGTGATCAGGAGGCTGCCATGGCCCGCAAACGCAAGCGTAAACCAGCCGCGCGCGCCACGCCGAGCGGCAATGGATCGAGCCGCGAACGGATCGTGGCGGCGTTCATGGCGCTGCTGGCCGAAAAACCGATCGAGCAGATCGATTTGTCCGAGGTCGCCAAGCGGGCCCGCGCCTCGCTCGCCGAATTGCGCGAACAGTTCCGCTCGCCGCTCGCCATTCTGGCAGCCCATGTGCAGCAGATCGACCGCCAGGTTCTGTCCGCTGTCGATGCCGATCTGGAGGACGAGCCGCCGCGCGAGCGGTTGTTCGACGTGCTGATGCGCCGGCTGGAAGCGCTCGCCCCGCACAAAGACGCCATACGCTCGCTGATGCGCTCGGCGATGTGCAATCCAGGTCTCGGATTCGCGGTCAACTGCATGGGCGTGCGCTCCCATCAATGGATGCTCACCGCTGCGGGCATATCCGCGTCCGGCCCTAGGGGAGCGGTGCGCGCACAGGGTCTTGCGCTGCTGTTCGCCGCGGTGCTGCGCACCTGGGTCGAGGATGACGATCCAGGCTTGGCTCGCACCATGGCGGCGCTCGACCGCGCGCTCGCGAGCGGCCAGCGCTGGTCGGGCTTCCTCGATGATTTGTGCAGCATTCCGCAGACTGTCTTCCGAGCGCGCCGCGGCCGCCGGAGGCGCGGCGCCGAAGACCGCATGACGGCCTAGTTCGGTCGCAAACCCGCCCGCTAAACCGGCACCCGCACCGTCGCTCGCAAGCCGCCAAGCGGCGAGTCGGTCAAGGTGATATCGCCGCCATGGGAGCGCGCGATATCGCGTGCGATTGCCAGCCCGAGCCCGGTGCCGCCCTCGTCCTGGTTGCGGGCGTCGTCCAGCCGCAGGAACGGTTTGAACACTTCCTCGCGCATCGATGACGGGATGCCCGGGCCATCGTCGTCCACGGTCACCGTCAGCCAGCGGTGGTCGCGGAAACCGGTGATGGAAATCGATCGGGCAAAGCGCGCGGCATTGGAAACCAGATTGGCCAGGCAGCGTTTGAAAGCGGCCGGCCGCACGGTCACGATCGGATGGCCGTGGAACACCACCTGCGAGGCATGGCCGTTGCGCTCGGCGTCGGTCTTCAGTTCGGCCAGAAACGCCGCCATGTCGGTGGGCGCCGACTGTTCGCCGGAATCGCCGCGCGCGAAGGCGAGATAAGCCTCCAGCATGCGGCCCATCTCGTCGACATCCTTTTTCATCGCCTCGATCTCGCGGCTGTCGCCGAGCAGCGCCAGTTCCAGCTTGAAGCGGGTGAGGATGGTGCGCAGATCATGCGAGACGCCGGCCAGCATGGCGGTGCGCTGCTCGATCGCACGCTCGATGCGCGACTTCATCTCGACAAAGGCTTGCGCGGCGCGGCGGACCTCGCGCGCGCCGCCTGGGCGGAAATCCGGCACCTCGCGGCCCTTGCCGAAACTCTCCGCGGCATTGGCGAGCCGCAGGATCGGACGGATCTGGTTGCGCAAAAACAGAATGGCGACGGTCAGCAGCACCAGCGAAGTGCCGACCATCCACAGCAGGAAGATTTCGGAATTCGACGCATAGGCGGCGCTGCGGCGCGCGAACACGCGCATCACCGTGTTGTCGAGCTTGATGCGGATCTCGACCAGCGCCGAGCGCCCGACCGTATCGATCCAGAACGGCCGCCCGATCTGCCGGCTGATTTCCTCCGAGATCGCCTGGTCGAGCAGCGAGAAGAACGGCTTCGGCCCGGGCGGCGGCAAGTCGGTCACCGGCAGAAAATCGACCACGAGACCGAGCTTTTCCTGGGCGATGCGCCGGATTTGCGCGTTGTCGGGATCCTGCGGATAGCTCTTGTGGATCTCGATCAATGCGGCGATGTCCTGCACCACGCCGCCGGACAGCCGTTGGGTGACCAGATTCCAATGCCGCTCCATGAACACGAAAGCGACGAGCGACTGCAGGATCACCATGGGCGCAATGATGATCAGCAGCGAGCGGGCATAGAGCCCCTTGGGCATCACGCCTTTGATCGTGCGGCCGAGCTGATCGTAGAGCTCTTGCAGCCGGCCTGCGGCCGAACGCAACGCCGCGATGCCGATGTCGAGGCTGGTCATGGCGTCGTCACCAGGCGATAGCCGATACCGCGCACCGTCTGCACCAATAGCGGATTGGCGGGATCGCGTTCGATCTTACGGCGCAGGCGATTGACCTGCACGTCGACCGCGCGCTCGCCGCTCGAGCCGACATTGCCGGCGAGCGCAAGCCGCGGCACGGTTTCGCCGGGCGTGTGGGCGAGCAGACGCAGCATATCGCGTTCGCGGTCGGTGAGATGGACAATGTCCTCGCCGCGCCGCAGCTCGCCGCGGCCGATATGAAAGACGAATTCGCCGAAGCGGACCGACTCGACGGGCGGATGCGCGGCCGGCCGCGCGCGCTTGAGGATATTGGTGATCCGCAAGGACAGTTCGCGCGGCTCAAACGGCTTGCCTACATAATCATCGGCGCCGCTTTCCAACCCTTCGATGCGGCTGGCGGTTTCATCGCGAGCCGTCAACATCAGGATCGGCACGTTAGACGACGCCCGCAGCGCGCGCGCCAATTCGAACCCGGTCTCGCCCGGCATCATCACGTCCAGAATCAACAAGTCGAAGTGCAGCCCCTCGAGCTTGGCGCGCGCATCCGCCGCGGAATCCGCCGTGGTGACCCGGTAGCCCTCCGACCGCAGGAAGCGCGACAGCAGAGCGCGAATGCGGCGGTCGTCGTCGACCACCAGAAGATGCGGCGCATCGTCGGCAAGCGTGGCGGGCGCAGTGCTCATCGCCGGCATTCCCGCAGTATCGGTCAAGGGCGCCCCCGTCGCGCCCGGTCGGCGCGCGCGATGAACCGCAATACGCCCTCGCGGTTCTCGGCGTCGATCATGGCGATCAGGAATCGGCAGGCCGCGTCGTGCGCATCCGGTCCCAGTTCGGACAGCGCGTGCGCGATGCGCGCGGTCTGCAGACCGGCAAGCTTCATCGCTAGATCCTCGCCTTTCGGCATCAGATACAACAGACGCTGGCGCCGGTCGCTGGCGCCCTCCTTCTGCAGCACATAGCCCTGGTCGACGAGTTGCTTGAGCACCCGGCCGAGCGATTGCTTGGTGATCTTCAGAATGTCGAGCAGTTCGGCAACCTTCATGCCGGGATTGCGATTGACGAAATGCAACACCCGATGGTGGGCGCGCCCGAAGCCGAACTTGGCCAGCACGTCGTCGGGGTCGCCGACGAAATCGCGATAGGCGAAAAACAACAGTTCGATGACGTCCCAGACCGGCTCCCCCTCGCGCCGCGCCCGATCATCATCCCCGCGAGGGGGACGGCCGGTCGGCACCGAGACATTTATGTCAGCCATGTTGACATATTTCGGTTGGTTTGTTACTCAAGGGCCTGTTTCGACGACAGCATCGTGCGCAAGGCTGAGCCCAGTCGCACATCACGCCGCGGCGCCAAAGCGCTTTCACGGGGCCGCCGAAAACATACCGGGACTTGGCTCCCGACGCAAAAGCGTTACAACGCTCACGAATTCCGACGCTCGACGCCAGCTGCCGGAGCCTTGAGGAGGAATCGCGATGGAGAAACCTTATGACCGGCTCGATGGGGTCATCTGGTATGACGGCAAGCTGGTGCCGTGGACCGAGGCCACCCTCCATGTCTGCTCCCATGGCCTGCATTATGCGAGCGCCGTGTTCGAAGGCGAGCGCGCCTATGGCGGCGAAATCTTCAAATGCACCGAACATTCCGAGCGGCTGAAGCGCTCGGCCGAATTTCTCGACTTTGAAATCCCATATTCGGTGGCGGAGATCGACGCCGCCAAGCGGCTTGTTCTGGAGAAGAACGGCCAGAACGACGCCTATGTGCGGCCGATCGCTTGGCGCGGATCCGAACAAATGGGCGTGTCGGCGCCCGACAACACCATTCATCTGGCGATCGCCACCTGGCAGTGGCCGAGCTATTTCGACCCGGCACAGCGGCGCAAAGGCATCAGGCTCGATCTCGCGGAATACCGGCGGCCCGATCCGGCCACCGCTCCGGCGCGCGCCAAGGCGGCAGGGCTCTACATGATCTGCACCGTCTCCAAGCACAAGGCCGAGCGCAAAGGCTATGCCGACGCCATGATGCTCGACTGGCAAGGCCGCGTCGCCGAATGCACCGGCGCCAACATTTTCTTCATCAATGACGGCAAGATCCACACGCCGATCGCCGACTGCTTCCTGGACGGCATCACGCGGCGCACGGTGATCGACCTTGCAAGAAAGCGCGGCATCGAGGTGATCGAGCGCCGCGTCATGCCCGATGAGCTCAGCGGTTTTTCTGAGTGCTTCATCACCGGCAGCGCAGCCGAAGTGACGGCGGTGTCGGAAATCGCGCATTGGACCTTTACGCCGGGTGCCATCACGCAGCAGCTGATGGACGACTACACCGCCGCGGTGCAGCCCAAGGGCAAAGCGGCTGCGGCGTAGCTCCGCAAGAGCGCGAACTTCGGATTCGGGAACTAGGCTAGGTCGACGTTCGGCGCGCTGTCCGCGGCCCGCAACAGGGTCACGTATTTCACCCCGTTGGCGGCGACAAAGCGGTCCATCCGCTCGTCTAGGATGCGGCCACGGCTGCGCGAGGCATGCCGCAACAGCAGCGTACCGGTCGTTTTATCGAACGCCACCAAGCCCGTATGAAAGAAATCGAGATTCGATCGTCCCGAGACAAAGCCGATGACGTCTCCGCTCGCGAGCAGATGTCTGTTCGCGAGCAAAGTCGCGCGCGGGATGGCGGCCATCGAGATGCGGCGTTGACCCAGCGTCGGCCAATTGACGGTCTTGTCGATGGTGACGGAACGGCCGAGCGCCACCCTGCGGCAGATCTGGTTCTCGATGCTGCGCTGGCTCCACTCGGCGAAATAGTGATTGCGCTCATCCCACCGCACCTCGCCGTGCTCGTATCGAATGCGCCGCAACGAGGCTTCGAACGCCGCAAAGTCGGGGGCAGTCGCAGCCGCCAGCACGACTTCGCAGAAGGTGACGCAATCGAAGGCGTCGTCGCGCACCACGAACTGTTCCGGATGACGGGGCCCACCGATCAGGGTGTTCGCCTGATAGCGCACGCCACGTAAGGCACCCGATATGAAATCGATGCGTTGCGACATCTGATCATGCGCCCTCGCCTCCTGGATCAGCCGGCCGATCAGCGGCGCCTGATCTGCCGGCGCGACACGGGCTCCGGCGGCCAGCAACGAAGCGCCGGCTAGAAGCCGGAGGAAGCTGCGGCGGCTCTGGCTCTGCTTCATCGCCTCTCCTCCGCGGCTGCCTTGCGCGGGTGCGGCTTGCTCCAGCGATCGGCGGCAGCGTCGTCGGTCTGCTTGGCGTCCACCCAACTCTTGGTGTCTAAAGTTTTGTCGCCGGCGCGCTCCACCTGCTTCCAGAACGGCGCACGTGTCTTCAGGTAGTCCATCAGGAACTCGGCGGCGGCAAAGGCGTCCTGGCGGTGCGAGGAGACGGTCACCACCAGCACGATGTCCTCGCCCGGCGCGATGCGCCCGAAGCGATGGATGACGGTCATGCCAAGCAACGACCAACGGCCTTCTGCCTCCGCCACATGGCGGGCGATCTCGGCTTCGGCCATGTCCGGATAATGTTCGAGCGTGAGCGCCTTGATCGGCTCGCCGTTCTCGTCGCCGCGGCAAATGCCGGTGAATGTTACCACTGCGCCCACATCGGTGCGCCCGCGCGTCAGCTTGCCCGCTTCGGCGGCGGTGTCGAATGGCTCGCGCTGCAGCCGGATGGTGGCGGTCATGGTCGCAGCTCCAGCCTATCCCCCGGTCATCGGGGGAAAGAACGCGACCTCGCGCGCGCCGGCGATCGCGGCGTCGGCCTTGACGTGGGTACGATCGATGGCGGCGCGGATCACTTTAGGATTCTCGAACGCATGAGCATAATGCTCGCCGCGCGCCGCCAGCCATGTCATCAGATCGGCGATGGTCGCGACGTCCGCCGGCGGATCTATCTCCTCCTCCGGCTTGCCGACACGTTCGCGCACCCAGGCGAAATACCGAAGCTTCACGCTCAATCCCTGATCAAGTGGCGCACACCGGCGCGGAAATAGTCCCAGCCAGTGTACAGCGTCAGCACGGCCGACAGCCAGAGCAGCGTGAGCCCGACCGGGGTCACCAGCGGGACGATGGCGTCGCCCGCCTTGCCGGCGATCAGGAACCCGACGGCCACGAGTTGCAGCGTGGTCTTCCATTTGGCGAGCTGCGTCACCGGCACGCTGACCCGCAACTCGGCCAGATATTCGCGCAGGCCGGAAACCAGGATTTCGCGGCACAGGATGACGATCGCCGCCCACAGCGACCAGCCGCGGATGGTGTCGTCGGCGGCCAGCATTAGCAGGCAGGATGCCACCAGCAGCTTGTCGGCGATCGGATCGAGCATGCGGCCGAACGTCGACTGTTCGCCATACTTGCGGGCAAAATAGCCGTCGAGAATGTCGGTGATGCCGGCCGAGACGAAAATGGCGAGCGCAACCCAGCGCAGCCACTCGCCGCCCTGCAGGATATTTTGCCAATACATGCAAGCGACCACCGCTGGTACGGCGGCAATGCGGGCATAGGTGAGCAGATTAGGCAGCGCATAGGGTCGCCCCGGCAGCGGTTCTTTCATGACGTTGAAGAATACCCTTCCTGCCCCACCGCAAAAGGGAATGGCGCATTCCATTCCACATCAACTTTAGCCACAATCGCCGACAAACCAGTGCCCACGCAAGTTGCAAACGTCGCCGCTCGGTCCAACCCCAATGCAGCCCCATCTAACGCCTGACGGAATCATCCGGCGCGCTCGTGGAAGAAGCCGTAGATCTTGCGTGCCGTCTCCGCGTTGATTCCGGGAACCCGCGCGAGATCGGCCAGCGAGGCGCGCTCGATCGCCTTCAGCGTTCCGAAATGCTGTAACAAAGCCCGCTTGCGGGTCGGCCCGATACCGGGAATTTCCTGCAGGCCGGCTTCTCGGATGTCGCGCTTGCGCCTGGTACGGTGCGACCCTACCGCGAAACGGTGCGCCTCGTCGCGCAGCCGTTCGACGAAATAAAGCAGCGAATCGCGCGGCTTGAGCTTGAACGGCTCGCGCCCGGGTACAAAGAATGTCTCGCGTCCGGCGTCGCGATCGGGGCCCTTGGCGATGGCGATCAGCGGAACATCGGTGACGCCGAGACCGGTCAGCGTCTCCTGGGCGGCGGCCAGCTGACCGCGGCCGCCGTCGATCATCACCAGATCGGGCCAAGGGGATTCGCTTTCGGACGTGTCGGTCAAAGCGCCCTCGTTCTGCGGCGCCATCCGCAACACGCCTCCGATCGACGACGGGATTTCGATGGGCTGGCGCGGCGCTTCCGCGATCAGGCGCTTGAAGCGGCGGCCCAGTACCTCGCGCATCATGGCGTAGTCGTCGCCCGGCGCGAGCTCGGCGGAGCGGATGTTGAACTTGCGGTACTGATTCTTGCGGAAGCCCTCGGGCCCGGCGACGATCATGGCGCCGACCGCATTGGCGCCTTGAATGTGGCTGTTGTCATAGACTTCGATGCGCTGTGGCGCACGCGGCAGGCCGAAGCATTCCCCGAGCGCGGTCAGCAATTTGCGTTGCGATGCGGTGTCGGCAAGCTTGCGGCCCAGCGCCTCACGTGCATTGGCCAGCGCGTGATCCACCAGGTCCTTCTTTTCGCCGCGCTGCGGCGTGCTGACCTCGACCCGCTGGCCGCCCTTGGTCGAGAGCGCCTGCGCGAGCAGGTCCTGCTCCTCGACCGGATGCGAGATCAGCACCAGCCGCGGCGGCGGCTTGTCGTCGTAGAACTGGGCGAGGAAAGCGCCCAGCACCTCCCCGGGTCCGAGCGAACGATCGGCTTTCGGGAAATAGGCGCGGTTGCCCCAATTCTGCCCGGTGCGGAAAAAGAACACCTGCACGCAGCTGAAACCGCCTTCCTGATGAATAGCGACCACATCGGCTTCCTCGACGCTTTTCGGATTGATCCCCTGATGCGACTGGATGGCCGACAGCGC
Source organism: Xanthobacteraceae bacterium (assembly GCA_046714775.1). Taxonomy (GTDB): domain Bacteria; phylum Pseudomonadota; class Alphaproteobacteria; order Rhizobiales; family Xanthobacteraceae; genus VAZQ01. The sequence continues at coordinate 11,146 of JBKKAF010000025.1, forward strand.
AGCCAGGCGGTCGCGCAGGACCGCCGCGCGCTCGAAGTCGAGTTCGGCGGATGCCTTTTCCATGTCGGCCGCAATTTCCTGTTTCACTTTGGCGCTGCGGCCGGACAGGAACGCCTTCGCCTGCTCCACCAGCGCGCTGTATTCGGCGAACTCGATCTCGCGGGTGCAAGGGCCGGAGCAGCGCTTGATCTGAAACAGCAGGCACGGACGGGTGCGGCTTTCGAAAAAACCATCGGAGCACGACCGCAGCAAGAAGGCGCGCTGCAGCGCCGTGATGGTGCGGTTGACCGCCCAGACCGAGGCGAATGGGCCGTAATACTGGCCGGACCGGCTGCGCGCGCCGCGGTGCTTGAGGATTTGCGGCGCCCAATGGTCGGAGGTGATCAGGATATACGGGAAAGACTTGTCGTCGCGCAGCAGCACGTTGAAGCGCGGGCGCAGCCGCTTGATCAGATTGGCCTCGAGCAGCAACGCCTCGGTCTCGGTGGCGGTGGAGACGAATTCGAGCGCCGAGGTGGCGGCGATCATGCGCTCGATGCGCGTGTCGTAGCCGGTGGGCCGCGCATAGGAGGCGATGCGCTTGCGGATATTGTTGGCCTTGCCGACGTAGAGAACCTCGCCCTGGGCATCGATCATGCGGTAGACCCCCGGCGAGCGGGGGGCGAGCTTGATGTGGCGCGCGATGGCCGCCCGGCCGACCGCCAGCGGACCGGAGCCGGCGCTCAGGTCGATGGCGGTCTCGTGCTCAAGCTCGGGCAGGCTCGGTTCGTCCTCCTCGTCCGCAAGGTCGGTGTCCGCAAGCTCCGTGGCCGGATCGATGTCTTTCTTGGAACCGTTCATGGCTCGAAGGTAGGGATTGGCGCGCGCGTCGGCCAGCCGGCTCGCGCGCCGGCCGCTCGCCGTGCCCGCTCAACGGAATGCGCGCCAGGGAAGCAGACGCCCGCGCGCCGCCGTCGTGCCGTCCAGCATCCCGACCAGCTCATGGTCAATAGAGCTTCAATCCTGCAGCGGCGGATATACGGTTCCTTAGCTATGCGCTCGGCAATTTAATCTAAAGATTCACCAGAGCTTAACTGCAAAGTCGCGATAAATTTTATTCATCAAATCGACGTTTTTCCGCCCGGCCGCTTCCACCTTTACCAATAAGAACTGCGGCGCTTGGGCATGGAGGTCGCGTAATGACAACGATCAGGATCGTAGCCGGAGCGGCGGTCGCGATCACGCTCGCCGCAACTGCGGCCGGGGCGGCGGATATTCCGCGCGCGCCCTATTACACCGCGCCGGCTCCGGTCGGCGCCTATAGCTGGACCGGCCCCTATCTCGGTCTCAATCTGGGTTATCAGTGGGGCTACACCACCAACAATCCGACGCGCCCTTCCGGCACCGCCGGCGGAATCCTAGCCGGCTACAATTGGCAGTCCGGGCAACTGGTATTCGGCGGCGAGACCGATCTGAGCCTGTCGGCCGCCGACGATATGTTCGCGCCGTGGAAATTCGCCAATCCCTGGTTCGGCACCTTGCGCGGGCGCGTCGGCTTCGCGCTCAACAACATTCTGTTCTATGGAACGGCCGGTTTTGCCTATGGCGGCGTGCGCGGCGAAAACCCGGCGCTGTCCGAGAGCAAGACCCATATCGGCTGGACCGCCGGCGCCGGCATGGAGGTCGGCTTGACCCCGAACTGGTCGGCCAAGGTGGAATATCTCTACATCGACCTCGCCGATCGGGCCTATGCCGCCACCGGCGTGAGCAACGGGCTTGAATCCAGCCTGCTGCGCCTCGGGGTCAACTACCGCTTCTGATGATGCCGCTCTACCTCGGCGCCAACCTCGAAAGCACAGCGGGGGGTTTTTTGCGTTGCCCGGGAACCCCGGCGGCGGCTTCCGACTTTCCTTCGCGGATGCACGGGGACGGGGTAAGCAGATGCTTCCGACAAACATGTCTTGTTTAGTATTCCTTCACCATGCGCTCGCATGTTTACCAGACATTTGCCATATCCGTGGCAACTTTGTGTTCAATGTAAAGTCTTCGAAAGGCAGTATATTTCGCGATCTGGTGTGGCTTTATTGCACTAGACGCCACGAGAATTACGAATACTGTCCCGGCAACTCATGTATCAGGAGGTAGGGTGATGAAACGGGTACTTCTTACAAGCGTCGCTGCGCTGACGCTGGCTTCTCTGGCAGGTGCCGCGAATGCGGCGGATCTGCCGCGGCGCGGCGCCGTGCCGATCAACAAGGCGCCGATCTATTCCCCGGTCTACAACTGGACCGGCATGTATATCGGCATCAACGGCGGCGGCGCCTGGGGTCAGTCGGGCTGGGATACGACCGGCAACTTCGATATGCACGGCTGGCTGCTCGGCGGCACCCTTGGTTACAATTGGCAGGCCGGTCAGCTTGTCTTCGGCCTCGAAGGCGACATCGGCTGGTCGAACATCAAGGGCACCACCAACACGGCCTGCGCGCTCGGCTGCGAAACCAGCAACAGCTGGCTCGGCACCGTTCGCGGCCGTCTCGGCTATGCCTTCGACCGGTTCCTGCCCTACATCACCGGCGGTCTTGCCCTCGGCGACGTCCGCGCCAGCACGCCCGGCTTTCCCGGCGCAAGCCAGACCAATGCCGGCTGGACCGGCGGCGGTGGCGTCGAATTCGCAGTGGCTCCGCAATGGACCGCCAAGGCCGAGTATCTCTATGTCGATCTCGGCAGCTTCAATTGCGGCTTGAATTGCGGCGCGGCGGCGACCGACAACGTGTCGTTCCGCACCAGCATCATCCGCGGCGGCCTCAACTATCGGTTCTGATCGTCTTCAGGACCGCGACGAACAAAGCCCCGAACCTCAGGTTCGGGGCTTTTGTTTTTGCTGCTGTCGTGAACCAAGCTTAGCGAGTGCCGCGACGACATGCGACGCGAGGGCCGCGTTAGATTGTTCGAACCGCAAACGTCGCCGGCGTGCGCGAGTGCTCGCGCCCAAAAAAATCAGCCGGTGATGACCAAGTTGACCGCCTTCGGACCCTTGCCCTTCTTGTCGGGCTCGACATCGAACGAGATGCGTTGTCCTTCGGTCAATGATTTGAGGCCTGCGCGTTCGACCGCGGTGATATGGACGAACACGTCGCGTCCGCCGTCGTCCGGCTTGACGAAGCCGTAGCCGCGCTCGGCATTGAAGAACTTGACTGCACCGGTTTGAGCCATCGGGAAAACTCCCTTCCCCGTGGTTGCCCCGCCGCCGGCCCCCACGGCGCGACGGCTTGGCCGGACATTCGCAAACGGGGAAAGCATCGGCCGATAGGCCTCAGTCACTCCGCCGGCCCCCCCACAGGAGGCGGAACGTCAAAGCCAGCCCCTCTAGGGGTAAACCAACACCATGTCTGTGGAAAGAGGCCACAAGCCCGGGTTGCTATTTTTCGCGGGCCAGCCAGTCCAAACGAAAGCGGCCCGCCACCTTGCCGCCGAGCACCGCGGCGAGCGCGGGAAGCATGATTGCAAGCTCTTTTTCCAGAGTCCAGGGCGGGTTGACCACGATCAGTCCGCAGCCGCCGAGCCGGCCCGGCTCGGGCGCCTGAATGGTGAGCTCGGCGCGCAGTATCTTGGCAATGGCAGAGTGTCGCAGGCGTTTGGCGAGGGTATCCGGCCCCGCGCGATCCTTGATCGGGTACCAGAGCAGGTAGATGCCGCCGGGCCATTTGTCGTAAGCCGCCGCCAGAGCGCTGGCGAGCCGCGCGAACTCATCCGCATCCTCGAACGGCGGGTCGACCAGGACCACGCCGCGCCGTTCCTTGGGCGGTACATAGGCGTTGAGCGCCGTCCATCCGTCGATCGCAATTGCCTTGGCGCGCCGGTCGCCCGCAAGATTCTCCGCCAGCGCCGCGGCTTCGCCCGGTTCCAGCTCGCAGGCGACCAAACGATCCGGGCTACGCAGAAAAGCCCGCGCCAATAGAGGAGAGCCGGGATAGGTCGTGAGCCGACTTCCCGGATTGAGGCCAGCGATCACTTCGAGATAGGGCGCCAAAAGGGCGCGGGGCGGAGCGGCGATGGACGCAGTCAGCAAACGCTGAATGCCGTCCTGCCATTCGAGGCTGCGTGTGGCTTGCGGGCTTGCGAGATCGTAGCAGCCGGCCCCAGCATGGGTGTCGATCATCCGGAAGGCCGCAGGCTTGGCGCGCAGATGAAGCAGAATGCGCACCAGCACCGCATGCTTGAGGACATCTGCGAAGTTTCCGGCGTGAAAGGCGTGGCGGTAGTTCATGCCGGCATTCGAACCCGCCACGCCTGGCTTACAGAGCCATCACATGACCGGCAGCGGCCTAGCGTTGCGCCGCCGGGATTGCTGCCGCCTCGCCACGTACCGGCGGCATCACCACCTTGTCGCGCCGGCAGGCACGGCTGTCGACGTCCGGACATTCACGAAACCCCGAATCCTTGCCGAAACAGATGCGGACCTCGCTCAGCCGCTGGCCGCTGCAGGTCACTGCGACGCTTTTCCGCGTGAGACCCGGATTGGCGTTGACGAACGCCTCCTCGACCTCATCGGGCGTGACGGTGAGCGCCTGCGCCGGGCCGATATAGGATTCCGGAATCTTCACCAGCGCCCGCGCCTTGCGAACCATTTCAAAATAGGCGCGCGGATTCAATCCCGAGCAGGTGCCGTGCTTGTCCCATTGATTGAAGATCAGCCGCGGCGCCGGCATCAGATCGAGCATGGAGGAGACGATGTTGCGGTCGAGCCGCGGAGAAGGCTGCTGGCAGAATTCCGGAAATCCTTTTTCATATTGCGGCCACAACCCATGCACGACGAATGAATAGGGCCGGGTATCGCATTGCGGGGACGGTGCGCGCCCCTCGCCGCGCTCCCCAGCCACCTCGCAGAACGAGGGCGACCAAGACAGCGCCAGCACATAGAAGTCGAATTGACCGGGTTGGTTTTGCCTCGGGTCCTGGGCCGTAGCCGCCCCGAGCGTGAGCAACAAGAAGAAGCCGGCAAACGCCGTATGAAGGATCGGATGAACCATGGCACACTCCCCTACTTGCCTACTTGCGACAGACGGGGAACCTTACCAACCGTTTGAGAACACGACAAGAACAAAGTGTAAACAAAAAGAGAATTTTCCTGAGCGCGTATCGCGGTCCTGTGGATAAAACTATATCTCGTTACGGCCGCGCCATCTTGCACCGGGGATTGTAGGCCCGGTTGCGGTCGAGACCGACCACGCACCATTCCACGCCCCAGGTCATCCCGATCATGCCGGCATCCTCGCCGATCGAATAGTGCACCGTCCGCCGCAGTCCATCCGAGACGACGGCGACGGCGCTGCAGAAACGGCGCGGAATGGTGTTGGCCGCCCATGGCCGGAAGGCGGTTTCCTGGACGTGCTCGAATTCCACGATGGCCAGGCTGGAATTCCAGAAGCGCCCTTCTTTTTCGGAGAAGCGCGACGAAATTTTCCCAAGCGCCGCAGGATCCGCACAGGCCGGCAGCAGCCCGTCATAGCGCGGTCCGGAGAGATAGAAATTCATCTCCAGCCAGCTCGCCGCGCCAGCCGGCACAATCGACGACAGCGCAAGCGCGACGCCGATTACAATTGCCCGAACGCACATAGGCTCACTCCCGGGCTCACTCCCGCACGCCGATCATCAACGGTGCCGCGCGCATCCGGCGCGGTCAAGGGCATGCGGTCGCCGGAGATACAAAGGGTAGCGGCTGTGGCGCGGCAGCCACGCCGGACCGTCCGGCCATCACCCGCCGCCGGCGCGTCCGGGAGTTGACCAAAGGTTTTTGGGCCTTTGCCCAATTTGGTCCACAGCTAAAAAGCACGCGCAACGCGGTGTCGCGCTACCGGCGCGACTCTCCACACCCTAAGCTACCGCAATTGATTCGCTGGGCTCGCAAGTTTTGCGTCGGGCAAGAGGGGGTGGATGCTCGAGGCTCGCAGGCTTGAAGTCGTCGAACCGCTGTTCGGTCTGCATGCGGCGGGTCGCCTGGTGACCGAGGCGCTGGCGCCGTGGGTGCAGGATCTCGGCCTGTTGGTCGAAACGGTGGAAGCGGGGCGCCCGCCGGGCGCCCCGGGGGATTGGCAGCCGGGCGCGGTGTTGCGCCTGCCGTTCTGCAAGAAAATCTGTCGCGATGGCGGCATCGTCTGTGGCCAGGCGCTGATGGCGCTGGCCGATGCCGCCATGATGGTCGCCTGCTCGGCAGCCTGGAACGGCTATCGGCCGATGACGCCGATCGATCAGACTATGCATTTTTTACGGCCGGTGAATTTCGACGTGGTGGCCGATGCGCGGGTGGTGCGGATCGGGCGCAACACCAGTTTCGGCCGGGTCATGCTGTACAGCGCCTCCGACAAGCGTCCGGTCGGCATGGTGGCCAGCGCCTACGCCATGGTGTGAAGCGGTTTTCGGTTTCAGGCGGGCCGCCGCGACCGTCATCGACCGCGGACATCTTTCCATTGCGCCGGTCGCCGTCTAAGCTTCCGTTTCCCGAGCGGAGGCGCGCGATGCGAGCGATGGTTTTGGCGGTGGTTGGGTTGACGCTCGTGCTCGCGCCGGCGGGCGCCCGGGGGCAGGCCTTCGTTCAGGGCAACGATACCGGCGGGATCATCCCCTGGTCCTGCGAGAACGAGGTCGCATCGCCGCAGCTGGCCGCGGCGCATTGCGCGGCTTATGGAAAATATCCGCGTATCACCAGCGTGCAGCGGCAATACGGCGACTATATCGGCTTCAATTGCCTGTGGGATCCGCGCATCAACCGCTTTGCGATTCCGGCGGTGCCGGTGCGCTCGGCCTGCCACGCCTACGCGGTCAAGACGCAGCGGCTATGGCCGCGCGTGCGCGTGCGCTACTGATCGGTCGTCAGCTCCACGTCACGCCGTGGCGTGCGAGAACCTTGCGCACCGCTTCGACCAGTTTGTCCTCGGGCGCGGCGAACTGCGCCTCGGCCTGTTTCTTTAAGTAGTCGTCGCGTTCCTTGGACAGGCCGGCGATTTCCGCGCCGAGCACCAAGTCCTTGATCTGCACCTCGCCCTTGGCTTTCTCGTCGCCCCCCTGGATGACGACACAGGGTGAGCCGCGCTTGTCGGCATATTTGAACTGCGCGCCGAGACTCTTCGGATTGCCGAGATAGAGCTCGGCGCGGATGCCGGCCGCGCGCAGGCGCTGCACCATGCGCTGATAGTCGGCCATGCGGTCCTTGTCGAACACGGTGACCACGACCGGGCCGGGCTGCGGCTTGCTCTCGATCTTGCCGAGATGGGTGAGCGCCGCCAACAGCCGCGAGACCCCGATGGAGAAGCCGGTGGCCGGCACCGGCTCGCCGCGGAAGCGGCTGATCAATCCGTCATAGCGCCCGCCGCCGCCGACCGAGCCGAAGCGGACTGGGCGGCCTTTCTCGTCCTTGGTTTCGAACGTCAGTTCAACTTCATAGACGGGGCCGGTGTAATATTCGAGGCCGCGCACGACGGAAGTATCTACACGAATGCGCTTGCTGCCATATCCCGCGGCGTCGCAGTATCTTGCGATTTCACTGAGTTCCGAAATACCTTCAAGTGCTGTTGTGCTCTCGCTTAGGCGAGGACGCCAGCTTCCCAATAGCGTCGTATTGCTTAGGACGAATTTCGAATCCCCCTGTGTCACCACTGCTTCGTCGTCAATATTGCCACCAGGATACTCTTCAATTGGAACCAACGTTCCAGATATCCCACCTGTGAATTGCAAGAGCGTGTAAATCTGCTTCTCGTTTAGTCCTGCCCCTTTGGTGAAATCACCACTTTCGTCCCGGCGGCCTTCACCAAGTAGGGCCTGAACGCCATCGACACCTAGACGATCATACTTGTCGATCGCGCGCAGCACCGTGAGCCGCTTGCCAGCATTTGCATCGTCGCCAAGACCGATTGCTTCGAGTACCCCGTCGAGCACCTTGCGGTTATTCACCTTCACCACATAGTCGCCGCGTTTAATGCCGAGCGCCTCCATGGTGTCGGCGGCGAGCATGCATATTTCGGCATCGGCGGCGAGCGAGGCCGAGCCCACCGTGTCGGCGTCGAATTGCATGAATTGCCGGTAGCGCCCCGGTCCGGGCTTTTCGTTGCGAAACACCCAGCCGTCGCGGTAGCTGCGATAGGGCTTCGGCAATGTCTCGAAATTCTCCGCCACATAACGCGCCAGCGGCGCGGTCAGGTCGTAGCGCAGCGACAGCCACTGCTCGTCGTCGTCCTGAAAGGAAAACACGCCCTCGTTCGGCCGATCCTGGTCGGGCAGGAATTTTCCGAGCGCGTCGGTGTATTCGATCGCCGGCGTCTCGACCGGTTCGAATCCGTAGCGCTCATAGACCGCGCGGATGGTGTCGAGCATGCGCCGGGTGGCGGCAATCTCGGCCGGGCCGCGATCGGCGAGGCCACGCGGCAACCGCGCTTTCAGCTTGTTGCTCTTGTCGGCCATGGCCGCCCGCCGCCCGTGAAGATCGGCGCGGTGGTAGCAGCCGTGCTTTAAGCCGGCAAGCGCAGTGCAAATACCGGCCTAAACTTAGGCCGGCGCGGCCGATCAGGCTCGCACGGCCAGCCGCTCACTCCGCGATCCACCGTTCTGTTCAGCGTGCTGCGCGCTCCCGCGCCGCCGGGGCCCGCGCGGTCGGCGACTGGCCAACCTCAATCGCCTGCGTGCGAAAGTGGTTGAGCACAAACAAGCGGATGGCGGACGACAGGTTGCCGTGACGGCGCTCGGTGTCGATCGAGGCAACGAGGCCGGACAAGGTCGAGGCCTGGCCGCCGGCGATTTCCTTCAATCCGCTCCAGAAAGCATCCTCAAGGCTGACGCTCGTCTTGTGGTGGTCGATGACAATTGAGCGTTTCACAACGGGCGACTTCATGATCGTCTCCTATGGTACGGGACGCGGGCCCGGTCGCCTGCGGAAGGCTCATGCTTCGCGCAGCGCGTGATGCGGATACCTCCAAGGTGGCGCCATCGAAGGTACTTGCGCACCGAACTCCGGTTCGTCGACTCACAGGCCGGCTCAGCACTCCGTCATCGTTGCGGCGGTGGCCATGCGCCGCGTGTGACCGTTCAGGCATCCCTCTCCGAAAAAATCGCCGGGTCCGAAGATAGCAAGCACCGCTTCCTTGCCACCCTTGGACAGAACCGTGACCTTCACCTTGCCGGTCTGGATGTAAAACACGGCATCGGCATCGTCTTCCTGCGAGAAGACGACATGGTCTGGACCATGCGTGGCAATCGTTCGTCCCTCGCCGATTTTGGCGAGAAATGATTTCGGATCGAAGTGATGGTTATTGTTGTTGTTATTGGTTTTTATCATGCGACTTCCATCAGAAACCTACCGAGATGCGGCGGCCAAGCTTCCGAACCTGTGGTCGAAGACTGGAAGCTGGATCGCCATCGTCCTTGGACCTGCCGCGCCAGCTACGCTGCACGAAGCCGTCTGGCGAAACGCGCTCGGCCGGCCCCGCCGCGTCGGCCGGGGTGCCTATTCACAAGGAGCGCAGGCAGCGTCCCTTACTACGGCGCGCCGCGCTACTGTGATTTTTGACGGTAGCCACCTGTTAAATATCGATGACGTCGTCGCGGATGGCGAGCGCGACTGCATGCGCCCGGTTAATGGCACCGAGCTTTCGAACGGCGGTTTGGACATGCTCGTCGACCGTCCGTTTGGTAATGTCGAGAATCTCGCCGATTTCCCAGGCAGACTTGCCTCGCGCCACCCACGCCAAGACCTCGCGCTCACGCGGTGTCAATAAACCGTCTCTCGTAGGGGTTTTAGGGACCAAGGCCATCCACTGGGAGAAAGAGCGTGCGCACGGCGTTCAACAGAACGTCCTCTCAAGCCTGGGGAGAAGCCGAGATAGAAGCTTGTAGCGAGATACACGGCTCGATAGGGCGCAGATATTGTGATTGTTGACGGTGCGAAGCCACCTTAGATCTCGATGATCCGCTCTCGCAAGGCGATCGCCACCGCCTGCGCCCGATTGACCGCATTGAGTTTCCGAGAGGCCATATGCACATGCTCATCGACCGTCCGTTTCGCGATGTTGAGAATTTCACCGATCTCCCAAGCAGATTTTCCTAGCGCCACCCACGCCAGCACTTCGCGCTCACGTGACGTCAGATGCGGTAGTTTGGCGGGCGTTCCCGCCGTACGGAGCCGACGCACGCGGTCAAAGGCATACAGCGCCATCAGGTGAAGCATCGGCTCGCTGCGCGCCGTCAGGTCAGGTTTGTAACCACCAATCCATACATTGCCCTCGCAGCCCGTGGGACTGGGAATCGGGACAAGAATACCCTGCGACAACCCGTACTCCGTCGCACGTTGCACGAGTTCGGCCGCTCGCGGCTCGCGCTCGGGATCGTAGGGGGCATCTTTCCACTTGAATGGATGAACCGTCCGCTTGCAGAAACGAATAGCGGGATCGACATGAACATACTGCTCGTCCAGGTACAGCTTCATCCATTCGGGGGGCACCCGGATCGCCAACATGACCTCTTCGAATCTTTGTTGCCGACGTGGGAAGGTGTTGAAGCAGAAGAACTCAAAGCCGAAACGGCCGAGCACCCGCGTCATCGCATTCATGATGGCGTCCGTGTCGCTCAGACGCTCGATCTGCTCGACGAATTCGAACGCGTCCCGGCCGTAATCCTCTGTTTTATCGAGCATTCGCGCACCCTATAGCTGCCAGTAATAATACATCAGATAGCTGCGAACAATGCAATTGAAGGTTGATCTATACTAAGGTGCAATTCACAGATACGCCAATACCCATCTTACCCCGCATTCCCCGGATGACGCGCTGATTTTGGCAAGGCGCGCCGCGATTCAGATATAGCGATCAGCAGCTTATCTTGGATTGAGCGAGGCGGTCATGGCGCACCCAACGGGTGAATCGGAATCGGGTGCCATTCGGCTGGATTTCGACCGCCGCCTGATGCTGCAATTTCGCGGCTCCGTGGTCACGTCCGA
>JBKKAF010000026.1:0-4580 GCA_046714775.1 Xanthobacteraceae bacterium
AAGCGAAGGGGCTGATCGAGCGGTGCGTCCGCTTGCGGCTGCCGCACCCCGTGCAGGTGGTCGACGATTCGACCACGATGCGAACCAACGTCCGCAAGATCCTCGTTGCAAGCCGTTTCCGGCTCGACATTGCCGAAGCGCAGGAAGGGATCGAGGCGCTCAAGCAGATCGCGAGCGGGAAATTCGCCCTTGTGTTTCTCGACTACAACATGCCGGGGCTGAACGGCGTCGAGACGCTGGCCGAGATCAAGCGGCAATATCCGCGGCTCGAAGTGGTGATGATCACCTCGACCGCGGAAGAGGCGGTGGCCGAGCGCGCGCGGGCGGCGGGCGCGGCGGCGTTCATCAAGAAGCCGTTTTATCCGGCGGACATTGACGCGGTGCTGCACCGCATTTTCGGATTGCGCCCGGCGAAGGAGAATTGAACGGCGCCCTGTCATTCCGGGGCGCCCGCCCGATCAGAAGTGCCCAAGTCGGCTGTAGCCGACTTGGGTGATATGAAGTGCCAATCTCGGCTAAAGCCGAGATTGGTGGCCCCGGAATGACTCCGAACGAGCGGTTCAGTCTCCCGCCACGAAAAAGTGCCAGGCGCCGTCCGGTCCAATCCCGACGCGGTAGAACGCGTAGGCGCCGAACTCCACCATGTCCTTGTAGTCGCTGCCGGTGACGATGCGGAACAGCTCGACCTTCTGCTGCGGCGACAGCGACTTCAGCGGCATGCGGGCGAAATAGGGCCACAGATAGATTTCCTGCGGGGTGCCGGCCTCCGCCAGCACGAAGCCGGTTTCCAGGATGGTGATCAGGATCGACAGCGCCTCGACGCCTTCCGAATCCGGATAGGTCGATTTCCAGAACGCCACCGGGTCCTTCTCGTCGGCCAGCGAGAATACCGTCAGGTCGGTATTGCTCTTCATCACCTCCGCCACCTTGTCGAGGTCGCCGCTGCGCGCCGCCGCCAAAATGCGTTCGCGCATGCGTGCCACCGGCGCCGGCAGGCGGTTGAGATCGGTGATGATTTCAGGCGCGCCGGGGATTTGCTGCGGTGTCGTTGCCGTCGGGCGGTCGGTCGGCTTGATGGTTTCGGTCTTCACCCGGTTCTGCGCAAAAACGCTGCCGCTCGCGCACAGCGCGATGACGAGCAGACCGGTCAGAACGCGCAACGGCATCTCAGGCGCCCGATTCAGAACGCCGCCGAGCCTAGCAGAGCTTGCCGGTCAATGCTCTGCCTCTCCATGAAAATGAGGAGGCCGGGTAGGTCACCGTTTGTGCGATCGTTGCGCTGCCGTCCGCCTTTTAATCGCTGGTATTTGACTTGGAGCTTTTGACGGTGGTGGTGCGGTCACTGGTATTGGACTTGGAGCTTTTGACTGTGGTGGTGCGCTCCTCCCCTTTGCCGGGCTTCGTTGTCTTGCCGGTTTTCTTGGTCTTCGTCGTCCCGCCGGGGGCCTCCCCGCGGTAAATGTTCGATCTGGAACTATTGAGATTGGTGGCGTTCGTGTCGGGCAGCTTCTGCGCCTGAGCCGAACCTGAAAGCATTGGCGGCAGCATCGCGCAGGCGATCAGGATGACGCCGGCAAGACATGCGATCAGACTATTTCGATGCATGGTTCATTCCTCCGTCGTTAGGAGAAAAAGCACATCAGGGAGTAGCCTAACACCAATTATGCAGCTATGTCGTGTGAAATAACGGCGGAGCGCTTTCTTCACGCTCCGAGGCCAGACGCGACCGGCAATTTGGTTTTGAAAATAGGTCGGACCGGCGCGGGATGCCGCGGACGAGAAGCGAGCGCTACTGCTTCGCCAGTTCGAGGGAGAATTCGCCGTTGCGTACCCGCACGGCCAGGCCCTCGGTAAAGGTGGCGGCGGCTTCCTCGCCATAGGTGGAGACGAATTCGGCCAGCGCGGCGAACAAGCAGGCCTGCGCCAGGCAATCGCCGTCGATGCCGTCGAGCCGCGCTTCCGCCCAGGCCTCGTGCAGATAGCCGAGCGCAGCGCGCTTTTGTTCGTGATCGGGAGCGTGCGTGGCTTGTGTCGTCATTTCCATGGAAAGTCCTGGCCGTGCCGGGGTGGCGCGGTCCCCTCGAGAGCCGGACGTTAGCATGCGAGGCTTGGGCGGACAGTCCCGCCTTTAGAAAAGGTTAATGGCGCCAATTAGTTGGTATATCTGGCAGTGATGTCGCGGGCGATCTTGGCGCCCTCTTCCAGGTAGCGCCGGATCGCCAGGTCGGCGGCCGGGGTGCAGGTGCGATAGGTCGTTTGAAAGCCGCGATAGCCGCGGTTGAAGGCGGCCACAATCCGCGTGCGCCGTTCGCCGCTCGGCGCCTCGGCGTCGACCAGGGCCTGCATTTCCATGCGCCATTTTTGGCCGTCGTCGGCGCCGCACAGCGGGCGCAAATAGTGCAGCGCGCCCATGATTTCCGCGAGCCGCTGCAGGCTGGTGTCGAACGGCGCCGCCGTTTGCGCCTGCGCGCGTGCCGGCGCGGGCGCGGTGGCGAGCATAAGGCAGAGCGCGATCAGGAGGCGAAGAGCCATTTGCCGGTGTCAGTTCGGGCCGATGTTGCGGTTGATGCGCCGAGATATGCGCGTACGCGCGCGGCCGTGCAAGCGCGGCCGATCGTTAGGGTGGAAGGGCGGCCGAACGATGACGCGCAGCCTAAGCGGTCATCCAGCCTGTTCCATGCGCTCGAACGCCTGCGCCACGATTTCGGCCAGGCCTTCGGTGGTGGGCAGGCCCGCAAGCTCGGCGGGGCGCAGCCAGCGCGCGTCGCTCAGTTCCTCATTGAGCCGGGGCTCGCCGGTAACCCAGCGCGCGGCAAAGGCCAGCACCACGAAATGCCGTTCGGCGCGGCCGTCGGCGTCGCGCACGATCACCTCGCGGAATCCGGCAAGCGCCACCGGCTCGACCTCGAGCGCCGTCTCCTCGCGCACTTCGCGCACCAGCGCCTCGATCAGGGTCTCGCCGCTTATCACCAGACCGCCGGGCAGGCTGAACAGGTCGTTCGCCGGCGGGCGCGCCCGCCGCACAACCAGAATCTTGCCGTCGCGGATGATAGCGGCGCTCACCGCCAGGAACGGGCGCTCCGGATAGGCGCGGGCATCCGCCACCGTTCAGTGTTCCCGTGCGCCCTCGGCGCCGTCGATTACGGCGCCGGCGCGGGACGCCAAGCCTGCGAGCCAGCGCGCCGCACGGCTCGCCAGCATGCCGATGGCGGGCGAAGGCGGACTGGTTTGCATCACCTCGCGCGCCGCGGCCACCACGTCGATCATGCTCTGCGCCAGCCGGTCGAGCCGCTCGCGCAAGAGCGGATCGGCGGCCTCGTAAGCTGCGAGCGCGCCGGCGCGATCCGCCGCGGGGGCTGCGTCCAGATGTTCGCGATAGCTGAGCGGGCGCCAGCTGTAGAACTTGTCGGCGCAGTCGGGCGTGGCGGCGAGCATTTCCAAAAGCATGATCGCCTGGCTGAACTGGTCGAGATAAGCGCCGGTGAGCCCGGTCGCTGGATTGATGTCGAGCCCGTGTGCGGCGGGAATGCGGGCGGCTTGCGGGAGGGTGCGGGCGACCATGATGCGGCCTCGGCTGTGGGGAAACCGGCGCCAGTCTTGACCGCGATGGTTAACGCGGCGTTAACCATACCATTGAGCCGCGGCCGGAGGCCCTATGTGCGGACGGTACCTGCTGATCTCGGCGCCCGAAGCGGTGCAGCGGTGGTTTCGCTACCGGGAGCAACCCAACTTTCCGGCGCGCTTCAATATCGCCCCCACCCAGCCGATCGCCATCGTGCGGCTGCACGAAGGCGATCGGCAATTCGCGCTGGTGCGCTGGGGGCTGTTGCCGTCCTGGGTCAAGGATCCGAAGGCTTTCTCGCTCGTGATCAATGCGCGCAGCGATTCGGTGCTGGACAAGCCGGCCTTCCGCAACGCCATGAAGCGGCGGCGTTGCCTCATTCCGGCCGACGGGTTTTACGAGTGGAAGGAGGAGGGCAAGATCAAGCGCCCCTATGTGGTGCGCCCGAAGGTGGCCGGGCCGATAGCCTTTGCCGGCTTGTGGGAAACCTGGACCGGACCGAACGGCGAGGAGTTGGAAACCGCCGCTATCGTCACCTGCGCGGCCAATCGCGCGCTGCATCCGATCCATCACCGCATGCCGGTGGTGGTGCCGCCGGAAGCGTTCGATTTCTGGCTCGATTGCAGCAAGGTGGATGCCGAGACCGCGGCCGCGCTGCTCAATCCGGCGCCTGAGGGAGTGCTCGAAGCCTACGAGATTTCCACGGCGGTCAATCGCGTGGCCAACGACAGCGCGCAGCTGCTGGAGCCGGCACCGGTGCAGGCGGCGCCTTTGCTTGAGCTGGTCGCCACCGCACCCCCGAAACGCGTCAAGACACTGAAGAAAGACGAGAGGCAGAGTTCGCTGTTTTGATCAGAGCAATTTGCCCTCTCGCTGCAAGAGGAAGGCTCCGAAACGGAAAGGGTAGCGCTGCGGAGATTCTGCGTGCGCCACTGATTAATCCTCATCCTGAGAGTCTGACTCAAAATGATATCGTGTTTTCAGGCCCTTGCGAGGCGGCGCGAAAGCAGGTTGACGT
>JBKKAF010000027.1:0-4284 GCA_046714775.1 Xanthobacteraceae bacterium
CCACCGTTACCGACACTTTCAGTCGCGTCAGCATGCATGGCGTGCGCGAGGAATTGCTGGCGGCGCAGCTTGCGGCGGCGGGCTTGCCGCCGATCATGGTGCGCATTCCGTTTCCCTGCCCGAACGAGGTCTACGAGGTGCGCATGGCTGCGGCGATGGCCGAGGCCAAGTCCGCCGGGATCACCCACATCGTGTTTGGCGATCTGTTCCTGGAAGACGTGCGCGCCTATCGCGAGCAGAAGCTCGCAGGCACCGGCATCACGCCGCTATTTCCGCTCTGGGGCCGGCCCACCGCGGCGCTGGCGCGGGAGATGATCGACGGGGGGCTGGAAACCTATCTCGTGTCCATCGATCTCAAGCAGCTGCCGAAGCACTTTGCCGGCCGCCACTTCGATCACGGGCTGCTCGCCGAATTGCCGGCGAGTGCCGATCCCTGCGGCGAAAAAGGCGAATTCCATTCCTGCGTGGTGGCGGGCCCGATGCTGTCGCGAAGGTTACAGGTAACGGCCGGCGAGGTGGTCGAGCGCGAGGGCTTTGCCTATGCCGATTTGCTGCCGCAGTGACCGTAAGACATTGATACATAATATTTTTCTTATGCCGCTCGGATAACCGCGTCCGGCCCGCCAGAGGGCGGGTGGCAGAAATTTCTTGCCTGGCCGTGAACCTGCTGCCGGCAGTCTCCGTCTAACCGTCAGAGACCAAAGATCGGGACGCACCCGCCTCCTGAAACGCAGACAAGGGGAAATGCCATGAACACACTGACCCAGGCTCTTGCCATCCTTGCCATCGCCGCCGTCAGCATGACCACCGCACCCGCCATGGCATTGCCGGGCGCCAATGGCGTCCAGGTGAACGGGCTGAGCCGAAATGGAATGATGAACGGCTGGTGGAACGGCTACAGCAACGGCTACAACAACGGCATCGGCAACGGCCAGAACGCCAGCGACAACCATGCGCTGCGCGTGATCGCAATCGAGCTGCCGCGATAGACGCTGGCGCTCCACCTTGCGGAATTGTAAGACCGGCCGCATGGCTGCACGCGGCCGGTTTGCATTTGGGCTCCGTCTTGGCGCGGCGGTTCTTGCCGCAACCCCCATCGGCGCGTCCGGCGCCCGCTCCCAGACGTCACAGGGAGCTTCCGTCGAGGCCGTCGGCACCACCTTGCGGGCGCGGTTGCCCGACGGGTCGGTGCGCGAGGGCGCGGCGCTGACCGGCGCCATCCTGTCCGTTGCTGCCGGCGGCCAGACGATCAGAGTGAAGATCGCGGGCGTCGAGCCGGATGCGCGCGACCCGCGCGGGGGGGCGCTGCTCTACGATTTTCGGGTGGTCAGGCCGGACAGCGGCGAGGAGCCGCTGTGTGCGCCGGACCCGGACGGCCGCCGGCTCGGTGTGCCGCTCGTGGGCCGCAGCGACCCAACCGGAATTCTGCTGTCGAGCGAAGGCCCCGGCTTCGAACTCGTCTGCACCTCGGGCGCGCAGGGCAAGTGCTTGCGGTTCGGCTATGGCCCGTGGCGGCAGACGCCGGACGGCCGTCCGATGCGCGACTGGTACAATGCCTGCGTGCGCCTTTTGCGCGGCGATTATTGCGGCGACGGGCGCCCATATACCCGCGACGGAACCTGGATCGACCTCTACGACCGCATCGGCGTGCAGAAGTCGGACGCGGATCCGACGTTGACCTTTGAGGCGGCCTGGGGGCCGGACGGCGCGGTCTGCGTCGCGCATACGCGCATCCCTGACATCATCAGCCTCGACGGCCTGGCGCGCGCCTGCCCGCGTCTGGCCGGCCGGTTGGGACCGAATGTCTGCAACGAGAATGCGCTGGGCGGCTTGATCTTCAATCGCTCGCGTCGATAGCGTCGTCGCTCAGGCGCGCAACACGCCGCCGGTGCGCTTGCCGACCTCGGCGACGATCTTGCCGGCGAGCGCCTCGATCTCCGCATCGGTCATGGTCTTCTCGCGCGGCTGCAACGTCACCGCGATGGCGATCGACTTCTTGCCGGGCTCGACGCCTTTTCCTTCGTAGACGTCGAACACGCTGACCTGGGTGATCAGCTTGCGGTCGGCGCTTTGCGCCGCGCGCACAATGTCGGCTGCTTTCACGGTGCTATCCACAACGAAAGCGAAATCCCGCTCGACCGGCTGCAACGGCGACAGTTCAAGCACCGGCTTGGTGCGCGTGGCCTTGGCCTTGGGCTCGGGGATTTTCTCGAGAATCGCCTCAAAGGCCACCAACGGGCCGGCCGCATCGAGCGCCTCCAGCGTGCGCGGATGCAGCTCTCCGAAATAGCCGAGGATGTTTTGCGGTCCGATCTGGATGGTGCCGGAGCGGCCGGGATGAAACCAGGCGGGGGCGCCGGGCGCCACTTGCAGCGCCTGCGCCGGCGCGCCGGCCGCAGCCAGTACGGCGAGCGCGTCGGCCTTGGCGTCGAACGCATCGACCGCGCCGGTTCCCGACCAGTGGCGGCCGATGCCCGCAGCTTTCGCCAGTGCGCGCCGCACGCCCGCCGCGGCGGTGAGCTGCTGCTCCGGCTGATCGCCCTTGAAAATCTGTCCGACCTCGAACAGGGCGGCATTGGGAAATCCGCGATCGGCATTTCTCTGCGCGGCGGCGACCAGACCCGGGATCAGGCTCGGCCGCATGTCGGACAGGTCGGCCGCGATCGGATTGGCCAGCGCCAGCTCGGGCGCTCCGCCGCCGAACAATTCAGCCTGCGGCCGAGAGATGAACGACCAGGTCACCGCCTCGACCATGCCGCGGGCTGCAAGCGCGCGCTTGGCTTTGCGGATGCGCACCTGGCCGGTGGTCAGCACCGGTTTGCGCGCATGGGCGCCGCTGTCGAACGGCACCGCCGGTACGCGGTCGACACCGAGGATGCGCACGACCTCCTCGACAATGTCGGCCTTGCCCTGCACATCCGGCCGCCACGACGGCACCGCGACCTTGATCTCCTTGCCTTGGCCGGCGACGAAGAATCCCAGATGCCCGAGCACGCGGCGCACTTCCGCAAATTGGGCATCGAGCCCGCCGATCCGCTTCAGCTCGCTGAGCGGGAAGTCGATGATCTGGTCGGGAATCTCAGGCTGTGCGGCCACCACGATCTCCGACGGCGTGCCGCCGCATAGGTCGAGCACCATCTGGGTGGCGAGCTCCAGCCCCGGCAGCATCGACGCCGGATCGACGCCGCGCTCGAACCGGTAGCGCGCGTCGGAATTGATGCCGAGCTTGCGGCCGGTCAGCGCGATGTTGAGCGGCTCCCACAGCGCCGACTCGATCAGCACGTCGGTGGTGGCCTCGCTTGCGCCACTCGCCTCGCCGCCCATGATGCCGGCAAGCGATTCCGGGCCGGCCTCGTCGGCGATCACGCACATGGTCTCGTCGAGCGCATAGGTTTTGCCGTCGAGCGCCAGCAATTGCTCGCCCGCCCGGGCGCGCCGCACGCTGAGATCTCCTTTTACCTTGGCGGCATCGAACACATGCAGCGGGCGCCCGCGGTCATAGGTGATGAGATTGGTGATATCGACCAGCGCATTGATCGGGCGCAGCCCGATGGCGGTGACGCGGCGCTGCAGCCAGTCCGGGCTCGGGCCGTTCTTGACCCCGCGCACCATGCGCAGCGCAAAGCCGCGGCACAGCGAGGGCGTCGCGCCGAAATCGACCGCGAGTTTGAGCGGCAGTGGGAACGTCCCCGCCACCGGCTTGATACTTTTGTCCTTGAACGCGCCCATGTCGGCGGCGGCGAGATCGCGCGCGATGCCGTGCACGCCGGTGCAGTCTGGCCGGTTGGGCGTGAGCTTGATCTCGATGACCGGGTCGTCGAGCTTGGCCCATTGCGCGTAGCTCGCCCCGACTGGCGCGTCGGCCGGCAAGTCGATGATGCCTTCGTGGTCGTCGGAGAGTTGCAGCTCGAATTCCGACACCAGCATGCCGTGGCTCTCGACGCCGCGGATTTTTCCGACGCCGAGCGTCATGTTCTTGCCGGGGATGAAAGCGCCCGGTCCGACGAACACGCCGGTCATGCCGCTGCGCGCATTGGGCGCGCCGCATACCACCTGGATCGGCTTGCCGTCGCCGGTATCGACCATGCAGACGCTGAGCTTGTCGGCGTTCGGGTGCTTCTCGGCCGAGATCACGCGGGCGATGGTGAACGGCGCAAGCGCCTTGCCCTTGTCGCTGACGCTCTCGACCTCGAGCCCGATCATGGTGAGCTTGTCGGCGATCGCCTCGAGCGACGCGTCGGTGTCGAGATGCTCCTTCAGCCAGGAGAGGGTGAATTTCATCGG
>JBKKAF010000028.1:0-24785 GCA_046714775.1 Xanthobacteraceae bacterium
ATCACGCTCTAGCTTATTGTTTGAGCATGATCTTTTCCGAAAACCGGTTCCCACTTTTCGGGATCATGCTCTAGCGCCGCTTGCGGGAACGGCGGCTGTCGAGCGCCACCACCTTGCGCCGCGACGGCGCGTCGATGAGGCCCTTGGGCAGCTTTTCGGCAATGCCAAGCAAACGTTCCCGGCGCGCCATCTCGGCCCAGACGTCTTCCGGCTTGATGCCCGAGGCAACCCACAGCACCACGAGATTGTAGAGCAGATCCGCGCTTTCTTTGATCACGGCGTCGGTCTCGCCCTGCATGGCGTCAATCACCACTTCGACGGCTTCCTCGGCCAACTTTTTTGCCACCTTGCTGCGGCTGGACTGCAACAGCCGCGCCGTCCGCGACACCGCCGGATCGGCCGTTCGGGCGGCCAGCACGGCCCGGTGAAGGCGGTCGAGGGAATCACTCATGCCCGGCAGAATAACGCTATTCCTTCGGCAAAGTGTTAATTCCGGCACGGCGGCGGACGGCGTCGGCCGCAAGGCAAGGCCGGCGCCGCTCGAGCGGCGCCGCCGGCTCTCGCATATGCGCCGTTAGCGATGGCGGCGGTAATCGCGCCGCCACTGCCCGTGGCGCGGCCCGTGAGAAACCGGCCCGCCATAATAGTGATGGCGATGCTGATTGGCGGCGGCGAGCCCCACGATAGTGCCGAAGATGGTGATCATCGCGGCGGCAGCGGGTTGCAGGCTGAACGTGCTCGTGCGATTGCGGCCGCTGCTGCGGTAGCGATCGCGCGGCTCGTCTTGATGCCCATGGTCGTTCCTCGATCCTCGTTACTTCCTGATGGAAGCAACACTGATGGAAACGGAACGGTCCGGCGCCATGAAGGCACAGCAACTTATATTTTCGTAATGTAGAGCAACAAACGTTCAGCAATCTTTTTGGCGACAGCTTCGGCGAAGAACATTCGCGTGTTGTTACCAGACGTCGTAAATGCTGAATCGTCATGCGCGGGCATAGCCGTCGAAGACGGCGTCGCTTCGCTCGCCTTTTGACCCGCGCATCCATCGCAAAAAGACGAGTCAATTCGTTGAAGATGGATTGCCGGGACACCAGGGCGTTTACGCCCGTCTTCGACGGGCTATGCCCGGCAATGACGACGGGGGATGAAAGACCGCTGGCACTATTCCTCGGTCGCCAGCAAGCTGGCATTGCCGCCGGCCGCCGCGGTGTTGACCGTGACCACCTGCTCGCTCGCGAAGCGCCGCAGATAATTCGGGCCGCCCGCCTTCGGCCCGGTGCCGGACAGTCCGGTGCCGCCGAACGGCTGCGTTCCCACTACCGCTCCGATGATGTTGCGATTGACGTAGACATTGCCGTGCGGGAGCCGCGCGACCACGTGGTTCACGGTGGCGTCGATGCGCGAATGGATGCCGAGCGTCAGCGCATATCCATTGGCCGCAAGATCGTCGAGCAGCGCATCGAGCGCATCGGCGCGCCAACGCACCACATGCAGGACCGGCCCGAACACTTCTTGCTTGAGATCGCGGGCGCGTTCGAGTTCGACAATCGTCGGCGGCACAAAAGTCCCGGTCGCAGGCAAGGATTTGAACCGGTCCCAGCGAAAGCGCACGCGGCCCTGCGCCTGCATGTCGGCGATCCAGCGATCAAGCTTGTCTTTGGCGTCGGCGTCGATCACCGGCCCGACATGGGTCGACGGATCCTGCGGATCGCCGAGCTTGAGCTCGCGCGCCGCGCCCGCGACCATCTCGATCAAGCGCTCTGCCACCTCCTCCTGCACGCACAAGAGTCGCAGCGCCGAGCAGCGCTGCCCCGCCGAGCGGAAGGCCGAGGCAATGACGTCGTCGGTTACCTGTTCGGGCAGTGCGGTGGCATCGACGATCATCGGATTGATGCCGCCGGTTTCGGCAATCAGCGGCACGATCGGACCGTCCTTGCCGGCGAGCGTGCGATTGATTACGCGTGCGACCTCGGTCGAGCCGGTGAAAGCGACGCCGGCGATGCGGGTATCGGCGACCAGTGCGGCGCCGATCTTGCCGTCGCCGGGCACCACATGCAGCGCGCCCGTTGGAATTCCCGCCTCGTGCAAAATGCGAACCGCCTCGGCGGCGATCAGCGGGGTTTGCTCGGCTGGCTTCGCGACGACGGTGTTGCCGGCGGCAAGCGCGGCGGTGACCTGGCCTAAGAAGATCGAGAGCGGAAAATTCCAGGGGCTGATGCAGACGAATACCCCGCGCCCGCGATAGCGCAGCTCATTGGATTCCCCGGTCGGGCCCGGCAGTGGCTCCCCGCGCAACGCGCGGAGCGCCTCGACGGCATAGTAGCGGCAGAAGTCCACCGCCTCGCGTAGCTCGGCCACCGCGTCGTCAAGCGTCTTGCCGCCTTCGCCGTGCAGAAGCGCGATCAGGCGTCCACGCCGGCCTTCCAGCAGATCGCCGGCGCGCTCGAGCGCCGCTGCGCGAATGTCGACCGCCGTGGCCTGCCAGGCGGGAAAGCCGGCGAGCGCCCCCGCCACGGCTGTTCGCGCGGCAGTGTCATCCCCTTCCATCACGCGGCCCGTGCCTGCGCCGTCGCTGGGCGAGCGCAGCGCACGGGCGATGCCGGTCGAAGTACTGCCACTAATCAGTGGCGCAGCCTCGGTCGGCTTTTCCGCGTTGCGGATCTCGGCGAGCAAAGCCTGCAGGCCGGCGCGGTCGCCGAATTCGACGCCGGCCGAATTGCGCCGCGCCGGCGCATAAAGATCGCGCGGCAGGGGAATCTTGGGATGGCGAGCACGCTGCGGATCGCCGATCCAGTCTTGCGGCCGCCTGAGAAGCGCCGCGATCGGCACCGCCGGATCGGCGGCGACGGAGACGAACGACGAGTTGGCGCCGTTCTCTAACAGCCGCCGCACCAGATAGGCCAGCAGGTCGCGATGGCCGCCGACCGGCGCATAGAGCCGGCAGGCGACTTGCGGCAGTTCTTCCTGCAAGTTCTGGTACAGCACCTCGCCCATGCCGTGCAGGCGCTGGAATTCGTAGCCTTCGAGGCCGCCGGCGTCCTCGATCACGCTGGCGACGGTGAGCGCATTGTGGGTGGCGAATTGCGGATAGAGCCGGTCGCGCGCCGCCAACAGCCGGCGCGAGCAGGCGTCGTAACAGAGATCGGTCATCGCCTTGCGGGTGAACACCGGATAGTCGGGCAGCCCGCGCTCCTGGGCGCGCTTGACCTCGGTGTCCCAGTAGGCACCCTTGACCAGTCGCACCATCAGGCGGCGATGCAGCGCGCGCGCCCGCTCATTCAACCAGTCGATCACCGCCGGGGCGCGCTTCTGGTAGGCCTGTACAGCCAGCCCGAAACCCTCCCAGCCGCGCAGTGCCGGATCGGCCAGCACCGCGGCAATCACGTCGAGCGTCAGTTCCAGGCGGTCGGCCTCCTCGGCATCGACGGTGAAATTGAGTTCGCGGTCGCGCGCCATGCGGACGAGGTCGTGGACGCGGGGCACCAGTTCAGCCAGCACGCGCTCGCGCGACACCGCCTCAAAGCGGGGATGCAGCGCCGATAGCTTGACCGAAATGCCGGGCCGGGCCGGCAGCGCCGTGTCGCGTGCGGATTTGCCGATGGCGTCGATGGCCGCGGCATAGGCGGCGAGATAGCGCTCAGCATCGGCCGCGCTACGCGCGCCTTCACCCAACATGTCGAACGAGTAGCGCAGCTTCGGCTCGGTGCGCTCCAACGCTTCCGCAATGGTCTGGCCGAGCACGAAATGCGAGCCGAGCAGCCGCACCGCCTGCCGGGTGGCGGTCCGTATTGCGGGAAGCCCGAGGCGTTTGACCAGGCTCGCCAGGATGGTTTCGGGGGTCTCGCCCGGATGGATGATGCGGGCGGTCAGCCCGAGGGTCCAGGCCGAGGCGGAGACCAAGAGGGCATCCGATTTCAGCTCCTGCACGGACCAGTCGCCGGCGGCGAGCTTGTCCTCGATCAGGCGGTCGGCGGTGGCTGCGTCCGGCACCCGCAGCAAGGCTTCCGCCAGCACCATTAGCGCCAGCCCCTCCTTGGTGGAAAGCGAATAGGCGTGCAGAAAATCCTCGACCCCGCCGAGGCCGCCGCGCCGCGCGCGAATACCTTCGATCAGCCGGGTGGCGCGCGCATCGATCCGCCGATCGGCCGCCGGCGAGCGCGGCGCCTCCGCCAGCAGCCGCGTTGCGATCGCCGCGTCGGGCGGGGCATAGGGCGCGTCGAAAACATGCGAGGGCTCGGCGGCCGGAGCTTGGTTAAGGTCGCGGTCCGGCGTCATCAAACGCTCCGGCTTCACCTGACAATCGGTTCATCCTAACAGCCGCGCGCGGATGGCTCGCTATCAAAACGCCCGAGGCCGCCGTGCGGCCGTTCGCAATCGTGTGAAGAGCGGGCAGTCAATGCGATCTTGCCTTGCTCTCGGCACGATCATGCTAT
Source organism: Xanthobacteraceae bacterium (assembly GCA_046714775.1). GTDB lineage: Bacteria > Pseudomonadota > Alphaproteobacteria > Rhizobiales > Xanthobacteraceae > VAZQ01. Next base: position 4,437 of record JBKKAF010000028.1, read on the forward strand.
TTTCTGAGCGACATTGATCATCGTGCTCCGGTCGGGCGGGCATCGAGAAGACAGCGTAGGAGTACGCCGGCCATGGGCGGTCCTGAACTCACCCGGTGCAGCCGGCCCGCTGTCCTGCTTGCGGTGACGCTCGGATTGAGCGTGCCGGCCGCGGCGCAAACCCCAATCAAATTCTCCCTCGACAACCGGCTGGAAGGGCCGGCGGCGTTCTTCCTGGTCCCGCAGGACAAGGGCTACTTCCGCGGCGAAGGGCTTGACGTCACCGTCGACGAGGGCAATGCGGCGCTCGAGCCGATCACGCGCGTGGCCTCCGGCGCCTATGAGATGGGCTTCGCGGACATCAATACGCTGATCAGATACCGCAGCCAGAATCCATCGGCGCCGGTCAAGGCCATCTTCATGGTCTACAACAAGCCGCCTTACGCGGTGATCGGGCGCAAGAGCCGCGGCATCAGCGTCCCAAAGAGTATCGAGAACAAGCGGGTCGGCGCGCCGGCCACCGGCTCCACCTACGGCCAATGGCCGCTGTTCGCCAAGCTCAACGACATCGACATTTCGAAAGTGACCTTGGAGAACATCGCGGTGCCGGTGCGCGTGCCGATGCTGGCCGCCGGACAGCTCGACGCCGTGCTGGGCTATTCGTTTCGGATTTATATCGATCTGAAGGACCGCGGCGTGCCGCCCGACGACATCGTGCTGATGGCGATGGCGAACAACGAGTTCAAACTTTATGGCAGCGCCATCATCGTGAATACCAAATTCGCCGCCGAGAAACCCGAGGCGGTGAAGGGATTCCTGCGCGCGGTGACGAAGGGACTGCGAGACACCATCCGGCAACCGGCCGCCGCCGTCGACGCCGTCTTGCGCCGCGAGGAGGTGGCCAAGAAGGACGTCGAGCTCGAGCGCCTGCGCATGGCGCTCAAAGACAATATCGTGACGCCGGAGGTCAGGGCCAACGGCTTCGGCGCGATCGACAATGCGCGCCTTGAGGAATCAATCAACCAGATCAGCTTGGTCTACACCTACAAGACCAAGCCCAAGCCGGACGATATTTTCGACCCGGCATTTCTGCCGCCCACCGCCGACCGTCGGGTCCCCTGATGGATTTAATCAGCCGGACTTCGACGCGCGCATGGCGGTGACCGCCGCCGGCTTCTCGTACAGACCAGGCATCAACGGCGGCGCGCTCACGTCGGCCGCCAGGCGGTCGGCGAGTTCCTCGAGCACTGGCCGCTTGTTGCCCTCCGGCAGGAAAATTCCGCAATAGAGTTCCGGAAGTTTCGGCAGCGGTGCATCTTCCCAGATGGTGAGATTGGTGCGCGTGACGCGGCCGGGCGGCATCACCATGACCCCGAACCCAGCCGTGACCGCCGCCGCCAGACTGAGGAGGCTGCGCGACGTGAAAACGAAATCGCATTCGCGCCCGGCGCCATGCAGCGCCGCGACCGCCAGCCGCTGGCAGGCGCTATCCTCGCCGTAGGTCACGAGCGGCACCGGACCTACCGGATCGATGATGGTCGCTTCGCTGCGGACCCAATAGGCTGGCCTGGTCCAGACGTGACGCGCCTCGACCGCCGGCTCGCTTGCCGACACGGCGAAGACGAGATCGAGCGCGCCCTGCGCCAGATCGCGCAGCATGCCGTCGTAGGTGCCGCTGCTGACGTGGAAGCGAATCTCCGGCCAGCGCAGCCGAAAGCGCGCGAGCGTCGCGGGAATCCGCGCGCCGGCATAGTCCCAGGGAATCCCGACGCGCAGCATTTGAGTCGACGGCTGGCTCCCGGCCAATTGCAGGATCTGATCGTTGATCGACAACAGCCGCCGTGCATGCGCGACCACCGCCTCTCCCTGCGGCGTCAGGCTGACGCCGGGCGCGCTCTTGTCGAGCACCTCATAGCCGAGCATGGATTGCAGCCGCTTGATCTGCGCGCTGACCGCGGGCTGGGTCACTCCCAGCGCCTGCGCCGCCTTTGTGAAGCTGCGCAAGTCGATGACGAAAATGAGGGTTCGCAACAGGTCGGTTGGAATATTCAACATGGCGTTCCCAATATGCCCTGTGGTTGCAAATCATCGCGAGCCCGGCAGGGGCGCGGATGATGTCCAGTCGATTTTTCAGCCATCTCGCAAAGGCGTGGATTGGTCATGAACCAGACCAATACTGCCTCGTTTTTTGCCGCGTCGCCACCCCCCCAAAAGCGCTCGCGTTCCGCGTGTCTGCATTATTGCAGCCGCAGGACATTTCGCTAGAGTGAGGCTTCCTCGGTACCCATCGGCGTCATGAAATTTGTCAGGCTTTATGGCCGTGTCCTCGACCTCCTGGGGCCGGAAGCACGGCTGGGCTGGACCCTGGCCATTGCCAATGTGGCGCTCGCGGCCGCCATGTTCATGGAGCCGATCCTGTTCGGGCGCATCGTCGATGCCCTGGCCAATGCGCAAGGCCGAATCGCCCAGCTGGATTGGTCGCATCTGTTACTGCTTGTCGCCAGCTGGGCCGGCTTCGGGCTGTTCACCATCGTCTGCAGCGCGCTGGTCGCGTTCAACGCCGATCGTCTCGCCCACCGCCACAGCCAGTTGATGCGGACGAAATATTTCGAGCACGTGTTGCAATTGCCGCTCAGTTACCACACCGCCACCCATTCCGGCCGGCTGATGAAGGTGATGATCACCGGCACCACGACATTGTGGGGACTGTGGCTTGCGTTCTTCCGCGACCACCTCGCCAGCTTTGTCTCGCTCATTGTGCTGCTGCCGCTGACCTTGATCCTCAATTGGCGTTACGCGCTGCTGCTGATCGCGCTGTGCTGTGTGTTCGCGCTGTTGACCGCCATCGTCATCTACAAGAGCGAATCGCTGCAGAGCGCCGTCGAGCGCTATTACACCGACATGGCCGAGCGCACCTCCGACACGTTCGGCAATATCGCGGTGGTGCAAAGCTTCGCCCGCATCGAGGTCGAAGTATCGGGCATGAAGAAGGTCGGCGACCTGCTGCTCGGCGCCCAGATGCCGGTTCTGTCGTGGTGGGCGATGGCGGCGGTGCTGACCCGTGCATCGACCACACTCACCCTCCTGTCGATCCTCATTCTCGGAGTCTGGTTCTATGTTCACGATCTCACCACGGTCGGCGAGATCGTCATGTTCATGGGTTTCGCCACTTTGTTCATCGGCCGGCTGGAACAGGTGGTGCATTTCGCCAACCGGATGGTGATGGAAGCGCCGCGGCTGCGGGAATTCTTCGAGGTGCTCGACACTATTCCGGGGGTGCGCGACCGGTCCGACGCCATCGATCCGGAGCGGCTGCGCGGATTGGTGGAATTCAACGACGTCTCGTTCTCCTATGACGGCAAGCGGCCGGCGGTCGCCGACCTGACCTTCACCGCCCTGCCCGGCGAGACCGTGGCGCTGGTCGGCGCTACCGGCGCCGGCAAATCGACGGCGCTGGCCTTGCTGCATCGGGTGTTCGATCCGCAATCGGGCGCGGTGAAGATCGACGGGATGGATATTCGCGGTCTGACGCTGTCGGGCCTGCGGCGCAATATCGGCGTGGTCTTTCAGGAGGCATTGCTGTTCAACCGTTCGGTCGCGGAGAACCTGCAGGTCGGCAAACCGGACGCCACCGCGGAAGAGATGCGTGTGGCCTGCGAGCGCGCCCAGGTGTTCGACGTGGTCGAACGCCATCCGGAAGGCTTTGCGGCCAGCGTCGGCGAGCGCGGCCGGCTGCTGTCGGGCGGCGAGCGTCAGCGGCTGTCGATCGCCCGCGCGCTGCTCAAGGATCCGCCGATCCTCATTCTCGACGAGGCGACCAGCGCGCTCGATGCCCTGACCGAGGCCAAGATCCAGGCCGCGCTCGATGAAGTAAAGAAGGGCCGCACCACCTTCGTGATCGCACACCGGCTGGCCACCATCCGCAATGCCGGCCGCATTCTGGTGTTTCACGAGGGGCGTGTGGTCGAGAGCGGGACGTTCGATGAGCTGGTGCAACGCGGCGGCCGTTTTGCGGAACTGGCACGGACGCAGTTCATGGTCGCGGAGATCGCTGGCAAGCCATCCGATCAGGCTGCCGCGGAATAGGCGGGCCGGAAATCGCTATCTGATCCGCTCGAGAATACTCACGTAATTCGCCACCGCGGTGCCGCCCATATTGAAGACCCCGCCGAGGCGCGCTTCGGTGACCTGCATGTCTCCCGCCTGCCCGAGGAGCTGCATCGCCGCCAGCGCATGCATGGACACTCCGGTGGCGCCGATCGGATGGCCTTTGGCCTTGAGCCCGCCAGACGGATTGATCGGCAGCCGACCGTTTTTCTCGCTCAGTCCCTCGTGGATGACCCGCGCGCCCTGTCCTTCCGGCGCCAATCCCATGGCCTCGTATTCGATGAGTTCGGCGATGGTGAAGCAATCGTGGGTCTCCACAAAGGACAGGTCGGACAGCTTAAGGCCGGCGCCCTCCAGCGCCTGCTTCCAGGCCACGGCGCAGCCCTCGAATTTCAGCACGTCGCGTTTGCTCAGCGGCAGGAAATCCTGCACCTGCTCGGCGGCGCGAAAGGCGACGGCCTTGTCGAGCTGCAACGCGGTATCGAGATTCGCCAGTACCAGCGCGGCGGCCCCGTCGGAGACCGGCGAACAGTCGGTGCGCTTGAGCGGACCCGCGACGTTGGGATTCTTGTCGCTTTCCCGGCGGCAGAAATCGTAGCCGAAATCCTTGCGGATCTGCGCATAGGGATTGCCGACGCCGTTCCTGTGATTCTTGGCGGCGATGCGCGCCAATGCATCGGACTGATCGCCCCATTTCTGGAAATAGAGCGCCGCGATCTTGCCGAAGATGCCGGCGAAGCCGCCATCGATGTCGGCCTCCTCGCGCACATAGGAGGCCTTCAGCAAGTTGCGCGCGATGTCCGCCGTAGACGCGGCGGTCATGTGTTCGACCCCGACGACCAGCACGATGCGCGCAGCGTTGGCGGCGATCGCCCGCAGCCCGTGATGCACCGCGGCCGAGCCGGTGGCGCAGGCGTTCTCGACCCGGCTGGCGCGCTTGAAGCGCAGATCGGGCGATGCTTGCAGAACCAGCGACGCGGTGAAATCCTGTTCGGAGAAGCCGCCGTTGAAATGGCCGAGCACGATCTCGTCCACGTCGGCCGCGGCCACGCCTGCATCGGCGAGCGCGTCAGTCGCGGCCCGCACGATCAGGCTTTCAACCGTCTCGTCGTCCAGCTTCCCGAACGGGGTATGGCCCCATCCGACGATGCAGGCGGTCATGGCAGCCTCCCTGCCGAATTTTGGACGCTTTCTTTTAACATTAACATGATGGTTAGCAGGGCTGTGCGACCAGGACGTGAGCGGTTTTGCTTTTGACCCGACTTCGGCTTAGATAGCTGACACACACCTCTCGCTCGTGGAACAGATCGTTTCCGGGGCCGACCAGACAACGGACCGCGCCAGTCGATGCTTTCCCGTCACTCGGCTCTTTGCACGACCTTTATTTTCGCCGCCTGCGCGGCGGTAGCCCTGTCCACAAGCCGCGCGTCGGCGGAAGCCCTGCTGGTCATCGAGGTCGAATCCGGCAAGGTGCTGCACGCCGAGAACGCAACCTATCCTTGGTATCCCGCCTCCGTCACCAAGCTGATGACCGCCTATATCACGTTGCGCGCGGTCAAGGACGGCCGGCTGACACTCGACAAGCTGTTGCCGGTCTCGCATGTCGCCGCCGCCCAGCATCCCACCAAGATGGGTTTCAAGGTCGGCACCCAGGTCACCGCCGACAATGCGCTGAAGATGTTGATGGTGAAGTCCGCCAATGACGTTGCGGTGGTGCTGGCCGAAGGCGTGTCCGGCTCGGTCGAGGATTTTGCCGACGAGATGAACAAGGCGGCGCGGCGCATCGGCATGACGCAATCCAATTTCGTCAATCCGAACGGACTGCCGGCCGACGACCAGGTCAGCTCGGCACGCGACCTAGCGATGCTTGCGCGCGCGCTGATCCGCGAATTTCCGGAATACGATTCCTATTGGAAACTTCCGGCGATCCGGTTCGGCAACAAGGTCATGCGCAACTACAACACCCTGATCGGCCGCTATCCCGGCGCCGACGGCATGAAGACCGGCTTCATCTGCGCATCCGGCTTCAATCTGGTCGCCTCGGCATCGCGTGACGGCAAGCGGCTGATCACGGTCGTGCTCGGCGCACCCTCCTCGCCCATACGCGCGGTCAAAACCGCGCAATTGCTGGAGCGGGGCTTCAACACCGGCCCGCTGACCTGGCTGACCCCCTCGCTTGGGACAGTCGATGCGCTGGTGCCGATCAATGCCGCGCCGCCCAACCTGCGCGATCAGATGTGCGGCAAGCATCGCAAGCGTCCGGCTTCGGAAGAGGAAGAGGACCAGCTCGCGGCCCAGGTGTCGTCGGACTCGCCCTATGCAGTGTTTCTGTCGAGCTTGCGGGCGCCCAACGGCAAGCCCGCCGCGCTGCTGCAAGACGTCAGGGTAGGTCCTCCGGTCGTGGTGTTCACCGGATCGAAGGCGCCGTCGGCCCTTGAGCTTGCCTCGAGCGATGCGAACACCGCCAAGTCCGTCAAGACCACCGGCAAGAGCAAGGGCAAGTCCGGTGCGGTCACCGCCAAAACCGCTCCTTGGTCGAGCCTCAGCCCGTCGTCAATCAGCGCGAGCGCGCCGCCGGACCTCGTGGCTCCTGAAGCCGGAAAGTCCAAGGCCGCTCCCAAGACCAAGCAAAAGGCCGACCCCAAAGCGGCGAAAAAGGCCGATCCCAAAGCCGTGAAAAAAGCCGATCCCAAGGCCAGTCAGAAAACAGCTCCCAAGACATCGCAAAAGACATCGCAAAAGACGTCGCAAAAGACGTCCGAGACAGTGTCTCAAAAGAAATGACCGCGGCCGGCGGCGCACGCTCGCAAGGTCCTCCCCCGCCTATCCCACTCACCGTGCTGACCGGCTTTCTCGGCGCCGGCAAAACGTCGCTGCTCAATCGCCTGCTCGGCGATCCGGCGCTGGCGGATACCGCCGTCCTGATCAACGAATTCGGCGAAATCGGCCTCGATCATCTGCTGGTCAAGAAGATCGAGGATGGCGTTGTGCTGCTGCAGAGCGGTTGCCTGTGCTGCACCCTGCGCGGCGATCTGGTCACCGCGCTGGAGAATCTGTTGCGCGACCTCGACAACGGCCGGCTGAGCTTTCGCCGGGTCATTCTGGAGACCACCGGGCTGGCCGATCCCGCGCCGGTGCTGCAGACCGGCATGGCGCATCCTTATCTGGTGATGCGCTATCGTCTCGACGGTGTCGTTACGGTGGTTGACGCCGTCAACGGCATGGCGACGCTCGATGAGCATATGGAGGCCGTCAAGCAGGTCGCGGTCGCCGACCGGATCGTGCTCACCAAGACCGATCTGCTCGACACGCCGGAGCGCCGCGAGGGGAAGGAACGCCTGCTTGCGCGCCTGCGCGCGCTCAACCCGGCCGCGCCGGTCTTGAACGCGGCCGCGGGGGAAGCCGCGCCCGGCGCGCTGCTCAATTGCGGCCTGTTCGATCCCGACCGCAAGCTGCCCGACGTGAAACGCTGGCTGGCAGAGGACGCCTATGGCAACGTGCACGGGCATCATCACCATCCCGACGTCAATCGCCATGACGATCGCATCCGGGCTTTTTCATTCGCCAGCGACACAGCGATCCCGGCCGCCACGCTCGACATGTTCCTCGACCTTATCCGCTCGCTGCATGGCCCCAATCTGTTGCGGCTGAAGGGCGTGGTGAAGCTCGCCGAGACGCCGGAGCAGCCGCTGGTGATCCACGGCGTGCAGCATGTCATGCATCCGCCGGCGCGCCTGTCGGACTGGCCGGACGACGACCGGCGCACCCGCATGGTGCTGATCACCCGCGACCTCGACCCGCGCGCGATCATCCGTCTGTTCGAGACCTTCCTGAGCGCCGGCGCCGTCGACGGGCCGGACGCCGCCGCGCTGCTCGACAATCCGCTCATTCCCTTCGGCGGCGTCGATCGATGAACCGGCCGGGCCTTGTCACCTGCGGTCCGGTGCCCGATCTTGCTTGCAGAATCGGATCTGAGTCGCGCAGACGGCGCCGATAGGACCTGCCATGGGATTGATCGAGCGGCTCACGGCTGACGCGACCGGTCTTGCGGGTGCGCTGCGCACTCTCAAATTGACCACCCCGATCGCCAAGAATCCGAACCGCATCTTTCCCGCGGTGATCGACGAACTGGCCGGCACGTTCGGCGACGCGCCGGCGCTGCTCTCGGACCGGGAGCGCTTTACCTATCGCGAGCTTGCCGGGCGCTCGAACCGCTTTGCGCGCTGGGCCTTGGCGCAAGGCATCGCCAAAGGCGACACGGTTTGCCTGTTGATGCCGAACCGACCGGAATTCCTGGCGATCTGGCTGGGCGTGACCCGGGCCGGCGGCGTGGTGGCGCTGCTCAATACCAATTTGAGCGGGGCGTCGCTCGCCCATTGCATCAATGTGGTCGAAGCCAAACACATCATCGTCGCGGCCGAGCTGTTCGAAACCCTGCAGGGCAGCCGCCCCCACGTCACCGGGGATGCCAAGATCTGGCTGCACGGCAGCGCCGACAGCAACCTGCCGCGTATCGATCGCGAGATCGGGAGATATCCGGACAGCGCGCTGACCGAGGCCGAGCGGACGCCGCTCACCATCGAGGATCGCGCGCTCTACATCTATACTTCCGGCACCACCGGCATGCCGAAAGCCGCCAACATCAACCACTACCGTCTGATGCTGGCGAGCCACGCCTTCGCCGGCGTGATGGATACCCGCCCGAGCGACCGCATGTACGATTGCCTGCCGATGTATCACACGGTCGGCGGCGTGGTTGCCCCCGGGGCGCTCCTGGTCAACGGCGGCTCGGTGGTGATCCGCGAGAAATTCTCCGCGCGCGAGTTCTGGGATGACATCGTGCGCTGGGACTGCACGGTGTTCCAGTATATCGGCGAACTGTGCCGCTATCTGGTGAACTCGCCACCGCATCCGAAGGAAACCGCTCATCGCTTGCGGCTTGCCTGCGGCAACGGACTGCGGCCTGATATCTGGCGGGAATTCAAGGAGCGCTTCCGGATTCCGCGCATTCTCGAATTCTATGCCGCCACCGAAGGCAATGTGTCGATTTTCAATTTCGACGGCAAGGAAGGCGCCGTCGGACGCATTCCCTGGTTCCTGGCGCACCGCTTCCCGACCAAGATTGTGCGCTTCGACGTCGAGCTGGAACAGCCGGTGCGCGACGCGCAGGGCTTCTGCATCGAATGCGACGTGGATGAGCCGGGCGAGGTAATAGGCAAGATCTTACGCGACCCCGGCCGGCCGGGAGCGCGCTTCGAGGGCTATGCGACGGCGGCCGAAACCGAGAAAAAGATCCTGCGCGACGTGTTCGAGCCGGGCGACGTCTGGTTCCGCACCGGCGACCTGATGCGCAAGGACAAGGACGGATACTTCTATTTCGTCGATCGCATCGGCGACACATTCCGCTGGAAAGGCGAGAACGTTTCCACCACCGAGGTCGAAGAAACCATCGGAGAACTCCCCGAGGTTCTCGAGGCCAATGTCTATGGCGTGGAGGTGCCCGGCCGTGAGGGGCGCGCCGGCATGGCCGATATCGTGACCGGCGCGAATTTCAATCTGACGGCGTTCCGCGAACATCTGGTCGAGCGGCTTCCCGATTATGCACGGCCGGTGTTCCTACGCATCCGGCCAAAGATCGAGGTCACCGCCACCTTCAAGCAGAAGAAACGCGATCTCGCGAAGCGGGGATTCGATCCGACGCTGAGCGCCGACCCGATTTATTTCAACGATGCGACGGCCAAGGTTTTCGTGCCGCTCGATCAGCCGCTTTATGATCGGATCGGCGCCGGTCAGGCGCGGATGTGAGTAACGCGCCCGCCGTTTCCCCGCCGACGCCGAGCGAGGCGGCGGCGTTCTGGCGCGATGCCGGTCCGGACAAGTGGTTCAAAAAAGACGATGCCTTCGACGCCGAAGTCACCCGGCGTTTTTTGCCGAGCTACGAGGCCGCTGCCGCCGGCCGTCTGTCCGCATGGGAGGAGACGCCGGAGGGCGCGCTGGCGCTGACGCTGCTGCTTGACCAGTTTCCGCGCAATATGTTTCGTGGCAGTCTGCGCATCTATGCCGCCGATGACACCGCCCGGGCGGTGGCGGATCGCGCAATCCTTCGCGGCTATGACAAGCAGGTCGCCAAGGAACTACGTCGGTTTTTCTATCTGCCTTTCATGCATTCCGAAAACCCTGTGGATCAGGATCGATGCGTCGCGCTGGCGCGCGACTATGGCGACGAGCAATTGCTCAAATATGCCGAGCATCACGCCGACATCATCCGGCGCTTCGCCCGCTTTCCGCATCGCAACGCACTCCTGGAGCGCACCACCACGCCCGACGAACAGGCCTTTCTCGACGGCGGCGGCTTCGCCGGCTGACCGGCCGGGAACGCAACGCCCCGACATAAGGTTGACCCCCGGCAGCCAACGGCGCGAAAGTAGCGCCCAAGAGGCAGCCCTTGAACAGGATCACGGCGTTCTCCGCAGCGCCGTCAACGGGAGGAGATTGCAATGTCCCCACTGAACCATTTCCGCTCCGCCGCGATCGCCGCCGGACTGACCGCCCTGCTGGCGGGCCCCGCCGCGGCCCAGATGGAGTTGAAGCTGATCGCGCCGGCGGCGCCAGGGGGCGGCTGGGATCAGACCGCGCGCGCCATGCAGCAGGCGCTGACCGGAGAGAAGCTCACCAGAAGCGCTCAGGTCATCAATGTTCCCGGCGCTGGCGGCACCGTCGGCCTTGCCCAGTTCATCAACAGCGCCAAGGGCGACGGCAACCAGCTGATGGTCAACGGCTTCGTGATGGTGGGCGCCATCCTGCTCAACAAATCGCCGGTCACTCTGGACCAGGTCACGCCGATCGCCCGCCTGACCGAAGAAACCCAGGTCATGGTGGTGCCGGCGAACTCTCCCTACAAGACTGCGAAGGACCTTGCCGACGCGGTAAAAAAAGACGTCGCCAAGGTCACCTTTGCCGGCGGCTCGGCCGGCGGCGTCGATCACATCATGGCGGCGCTGTTCGCGGCTGCCGCCGGCGCCGATGCATCGAAGGTGAACTACATTCCGTATTCCGGCGGCGGCGAGTCGCTCGCCGCCATCCTCGGCGGCAAGGTCACGGCCGGAATTTCCGGTTACGGAGAATATGAAGGGCAGATCAAGTCCGGCAAGCTGCGGGCCATCGGGGTGACCGCGCCGCAGCGGCTGCCCGGCGTCGATGTGCCGACTTTCAAAGAGCAGGGCATCGATCTCGTGCTGGCCAATTGGCGCTCCGTGGTCGCGCCACCCGGCATCACTGCGGCGCAGCGTCAGGCGCTCGTCGACCTGGTTGAGAAGATGGTGAAGTCGGCAAGCTGGAAGGAGCTTCTCAAGCAGAAGGGCTGGGACGACGCGTATCTCGCGGGCGATGGCTTTGCCGCCTTTCTGAAGCAGGAGCAGGCGCGGGTCAGGGAGGTTCTGCGCTCGGTGGGCCTGGTGAAATCGTAACCATGGGGGTTGGTGACGCGGGCTGCGGCGCGCGCGCCAGCCGGGGACGCAGGGGGCAGCCGTGAATCAAGCACAAGCGAAGCGCCCCGACCGCGGCGGCATCGCCATCGCCGTCCTGTTGCTGGCGGCCGCCGGCGTGATCGCCTGGGATACGATCAATCTGCAGATCGGGGCGGTGTACGGGCTCGGTCCCAAAGCGATGCCGATTGTGGTGGCGTCCGGGCTTGCACTGCTGGCCGTCGGCAATTTCGTGTTGGCGTTGAACGGCGAATTTCCCGAACGCGAGCGCATGGATCCGACGGCCATCCAGCGCATTCTCGGCGGTCTTGCGGCGCTCATTGCCGTGATCGGTTTCGGCGGCGGTTTCATCCCGGCGGCCACGCTGCTCTTCGCCATGACCGCGGCGGGATTCGGACGCCGCGCCTTTTGGGCCGACCTTGTCATCGGTTTTGCGCTCAGCGTGGTGATCTATCTGCTGTTCGCCAAGCTGCTGACGCTGTCGTTGCCCGCGGGGCCGCTCGAGCGGCTGCTCTGAGGCCGGATCGTGGACCCGTTCACCTCACTCGCCCAGGGTCTCTCGCTTGCACTGCAGCCGACCAATCTTGTGTTTGCCTTCGTCGGCGTCCTGCTCGGCACCGTCGTCGGCGTCTTGCCCGGGATCGGCCCGGCGCTGACGGTGGCGCTGCTGCTGCCGGTGACCTTCAAGCTCGATCCGGCCGGTTCGCTGATCATGTTCGCCGGCATCTACTATGGCGGCATGTATGGCGGCTCGACCACCGCCATCCTGATTAATACGCCGGGCGAGAGCGCATCGCTGGCGACCGCGATCGAAGGCAACAAGATGGCCAAGGCCGGCCGCGGCGGGCCCGCGCTGGCCACCGCCGCGATCGGGTCCTTCGTCGCCGGCACCATCGCGACGATGGGCATTGTCCTGCTGGCGCCCTGGCTGGTGGAGATCGCCATCCGCTTCGGGCCGGAGGATTACTTTGCGTTGATGTGCGTCGCCTTCGTCACCGTGTCGGCCACGTTCGGCAACTCCCCGGTGCGCGGCCTGACCAGCCTGTTCATCGGATTGGCGCTCGGACTGGTCGGGATCGATAAGCTGACCGGCCAGTCGCGCCTTGCTTTCGGCGTGCCCGAACTGCTCGACGGCGTCGAGATCACGACGCTTGCCGTCGGCCTGTTCGCCGTGGGCGAGGCGCTCTATGTCGCCTCGCGCCGCTACCTTTATCAGGAGACGATCGAACCGATCCGCGGCTCCTTGTGGATGACCAAGGAGGATTGGCGCCGTTCTTGGCCGGCGTGGCTGCGCGGAACGCTGTTCGGCTTTCCGATCGGAGCGCTGCCTGCCGGCGGCGCCGAGATTCCCACATTCCTGTCCTACGCGACCGAGCGGCGGCTGAGCAAACATCCCGAGCAATTCGGCAAAGGCGCGATTGAAGGTGTTGCCGGTCCGGAAGCGGCCAACAATGCCTCCGCTGCCGGTACCCTGGTTCCGTTGCTGACGCTCGGGCTACCGACCTCGGCCACCGCCGCGATCATGCTGGCGGGCTTCCAGCAATACGGACTCAATCCTGGCCCGCTGCTGTTCGCCGAGCGGCCGGATCTGGTCTGGGGCCTGATCGCCAGCCTGTTCATCGCCAATGTGATGCTGTTGATTCTCAACTTGCCGCTGGTCGGCCTCTGGGTCCGGTTGCTGTCCATTCCGCAGCACTGGCTCTATGCCGGCATACTGGTGTTTGCAGCCACCGGCACGATCGCGGCCAAGCCGTCCGTGGTGGAGTTGATGATGCTCGTTGTGTTCGGCGTGATGGGATTTCTGATGCGGCGCTTCGACTACCCGATCGCGCCGGTGGTGGTGGGATTGATCCTCGGGCCAATCGCCGAAAGCCAGTTGCGCCGCGCTTTGTCGATCAGCCTGGGCGATCCGCTGGTGCTGGTGCAAAGCCCGCTGTCGGCGATCATGCTGGCGATCGCCCTGATGGCGCTGATCTTGCCGTTCATCCTGCGTGGGCTTGGCCGGCTCAAGGCAGCCGACGGCTAAGGTTTCACGCTCGGGCGCCGTGTCAGCCGCCGTAGCGCCATTCCCGGATCACGCGTTGCGCCCCGCGCAGACCATAGATCAGATCGGTGGCGACGCGGCCGGGCAGATACGTCCAACGGTCATATTCGCCGTGCATCACCACGACGGCACCGCGCTTGCCGACAAAGCCTTTCTTGAACTGGCGCAGTCCGCTTTCTCCGGCCTCGCCGCCGAGATCATACCAGCGCGTCCGGCGCTCCCGCGACAGCCAGCGCACGATCCACCATTGCAGCGCATAGCCACCCTTCAACGACAACGCGGCGGCCGCGCTTGCTCCAAACGTATAGTAGGCGGTGTCGCCGAAAATGCCGACGGTGGCGCCGACCATCGGGCGACCTTGATGGAACGCCAGAGCCAGCCGCGGTTGCAGTGCCGACGCGACGCCATCGTGGCGCCTGCCAATGAGATGGTCGGGCGGCGTGCTGGAAAAATTCTTCCGCGCAACCATGCCGTCGTACAACGACTGGAAGGCTTGGAAGTCGGCATCGCTCTCGCACATCCGGATGTCGAAGTCGTTGGCCAGGGCTTGGCGCAGATTGTAACGCCATTTCTGATCGAGGCTTTTCAATTGGGCGTCTTCGTCGAGCGACAGATCGACCAGGTAACGATTCGGATCGGGGTTCTTGCGGCGGATGGAGAAACCGAGTTCCGCCAGCGCGTCGCATTCCGTTTGATAGAAATCCGGATTGGGGCGCGGGATGACCGTCAGACAATGGCCGCGGCGCACGCAGTACTCGTCGACCAGCGCTGCAATCGCCGAGCGATAGAGGCCGAGATCGGGTGCGCGGTCACGGCGTCGCCAGAACGGCCCGAACCGAAGAAACGCGAGCCCGGTTTTGCATCCTGGCAGCGTGACGACCGCAAGCCTGGCGCCGGCTACCGGCACGCCGGCTTCGGAGAGAAGGATGTGACTCTCTCGGGAATTCCATTGCCGGATCGCAAAGCGTGCGGTTTGCTCGTGATGAGTGTCATCGAACGCTGAGATCAAGTCGTCCCAGGTCGCGTCCGGGACGCAATCGACCTGACACGTCAGGCTGCGCTGCCACGGATGGTCGCCGGCGGCCGCGCTCATGCGCGGGTCGGCGCTGCGCATGACATTGTCGACGGTCATGGAGGCATCCGGCATCGCTGGTCCCACGTCGTGCCGCGACGCCCTTTCGGAAGCGCGCACGCGCTCGATGCTTAGGTCATGCGGCGTATACGTTGGATTAATCGTCGAAAATGAGCCGCCAAATGCGGAGCGAAGGGGCGCCCGGTAACGCAGGAACCACATAGGTTTCCGAACTGAATGTTAACGGTTCCTTGCTAAGGCCTCCCCCTCTGACACATTGCGGCAGTGGCGCATTTGCGGAGGCTCGATTGGCGCTGAGCGGTTCTGAGCAAGCATCGCGCGTGCCCTCGCGGCTCGGAGCATCGCACCTCTGGCAGCGCCTGAAAGCGCGTTTCGGAGATGCCGAGCAGCTGCTGGTGCAGCGGCTTGCGGGCACGGTGTTCCTGATCCGGGTCGCCGCAGCGGTGCTGGCTTATGGGTCGCAGGTGCTGTTCGCCCGCTGGATGGGCAGCTTCGAGTTCGGCATCTATGTCTACGTCTGGACGTGGGTGTTGCTGATCGGTCAGGCGCTTGATCTCGGCCTGGCTACCGCGGCGCAGCGTTTCATTCCGGAATATCGCGAACGCAAGGCGCTGGATTTTCTGCGCGGCTATATCGCCGGCAGCCGCTGGCTCGCGTTCGGCATTGCGGCGTGCTTCGCGGTGATCTGTGCGCTGATCGTCAGGCTGTTGCAGCCGTGGCTGGACGACTACACCGTCATTCCGCTCTATCTCGCCTGCATCAGTCTGCCGGCCTATGCGCTCGCCAATGTGCAGGACGGCATTTCACGCTCCTACGACTGGGTTGGCCTCGGCATTTTCCCGACTTACATCGCCCGCCAGCTTCTGCTCACGCTGTTGATGGCGGCGGCCTATTTCGCCGGGCTGCCGCTCGACGCCGTGACCGCAATGATCCTCGCCGGCGCCGCGATTTGGTTGGCTGTGGTCGGACAGCTCGCAGTCCTGAACCGACGTCTTGCCGGCCGCATCGAAGCCGGCCGCAAGGCCTATGCGGTCAAGGTGTGGATCGCGGCCGCACTGCCGATCGTCATGGTCGAAGGATTTTATCTGGTGCTGACGCACACCGACGTCCTGCTGCTGCAGCAGTTCCGGTCGCCTGCGGAAGTGGCGGTCTATTATGCCGCGACCAAGACTCTGGCTCTGGTGGCATTCGTCGCCTATGCGGTATCGGCGACAACGGCGCATCGTTTCACCGCGTTTCATGCAACAGGAGATCGCGCCGGACTGGCGGCCTTTCTGGCGCGCTCGATCCGCTTGACATTTTGGCCGTCGCTGGCCGCCACCGTGCTGGTGCTCGCCTTCGGCAAGCCGTTGCTTCGCCTGTTCGGGACCGAGTTCGTCGAGGGCTATTATCTGATGTTCATCCTGGCGATCGGCCTGTTGGCGCGCGCTTCGGTCGGACCGACCGGCCGGTTGCTCAACATGCTGGGCGAACAGCGCGTCTGCCTGTTGGTCTATGTCAGCGCATTCGTCGTCAATTTCGGACTTTGCCTGGTTCTCATTCCGCCGCTCGGAACGGCCGGTGCAGCCATTGCCACCGCCACCGCGCTGGTCGGCGAATCCGCTATGCTGTTCTTTTTGACCAAACGCCGGCTTGGATACCATGCCTTCATCTGGCGCCGCGCCGCGCAGCGCTGAGAGCGACACCGTGCACGGCATGATCGACACCGGATATCGCGTTGAGTGGCGGCCGCTCGCCGAGCTCGCGCCGTGGGCGGCGGAGTGGCGGGATTTGGCGGGGCGCGCGCTTGCGCCGAATGTATTTTATGAGCCGGCATTTGCCCTCGCCGCCGCGCAGGTGTTCGGCAGCGGCGTCCACGCCGGCCTGGTCTGGTCGCGGACCACGCCGACACGGCTACTCGGCCTGTTTCCCGCGCGCATCGAACGGCGCCGCTACGGCGTGGCTCTCTCGGTGCTGGTCGGTTGGACGCATCCCTTCGGCCCGCTCGGATCGCCGCTGGTCGACCGCGACGCCGGCGAGGCCGTGATCGCCGCTTGGCTCAATTATGTGTCGAGCACGCCCGGGCTGCCGAAATTCCTGTTGATGCCCTATCTGCCGGCAGCCGGTCCACTGGCACAGGCATTCGATTCCGCCTTGCGCCAAACTGGCGGGAAGGCCAGCGCCTTTGGCCGTCACCAGCGCGCCCTGCTGGCGCCGAGCGGCGACCGCGGCGGTTATCTCGAACTCGCCATCGGCCGCAAAAAGCGCAAGGACCTGCGCCGGCAACGCAAGCGGCTGACCGATGCTGGCGCCGTCACATCGGACAGCGTTCAGGATCCGCAAGCCGTGCAGACCGCGCTCGGCCACTTTCTTGCGCTCGAGGCCGGCGGCTGGAAGGGACGCGCCGGCACCGCCGCCCGGGCCGATCCCGCCACGCGCAATTTTCTGGAAGTCGCGGTCACCGCCCTCGCCGCCGAAGGCAAGGCGCAGATCGACCAGTTGTGCGTGGACGGCCGCCCGATCGCCGCCAGCGTGACGCTCAAGAGCGCCGACACCGCTTGGTGCTGGAAGACGGCCTATGACGAGAGCTTCGCCCGCTACTCGCCGGGCGCACAAATCCTGCTCGACCTGACCCAGAGGTTGCTCGCCGATCCCGGCATCGCCCGCGCCGATTCATGCGCGGCGGCGGATCATCCCATGATCGATCATGTCTGGCGCGAGCGTTTGCCGCTGTGCGATCGGCTCATGCGCGTTGGACGCGATGGCGGGGCGGTTTTTGCGCTGGTCAAGAGGCTCGAAACATTGCGCCGTTGGGCCATCGCATGCCTGCGGCCGCTCCGCTCATGAACTAATCCTCATGGTGAGGAGCGCAGCCATAAGCGCATTATCAATACCGATCTCGGGTAAACCCGAGATCGGATGGCCCGCTCCTCAGGATGAGGACAGTCGCCGTACCCAGCCGCCGCTCTAGCCCCGGCGGTCGTCGGGCGCCGCCAGGATCAGCGCCCAAAACACCTTGTACTTTGACTGTGGCGCGTAGACCGCGGCGATGCCCATGCGGGTCGCGCCCCTCAGCAGCATGTTCTGGCGATGCGGCGGCGAATCGCGCCATCCGGAAAATGCCTCCGCCAGGGTGTGGTAGCCGGCCGAAATATTTTCCGCCGCCACTTTGGCGTCGTAACCCGAAGCCTTCAGCCGTTCGGTGAAGCCGCGCGTGACATTGTGGTCGAGTTTGTCACGGCTTGCCATGGCGCGCGCCTGCGCCTCGGCAAGCTTCATCAGTGCGGGATCGACGCTCAGCGCGTCATGGCCGTTGTTGCGGCGGTAGCCGGAGATCATCGACGCGGCCGCGGTGGCGTCGAGCTGCTCACCGGGACGGGCGAGGCTGCGATAAAAGCTCGGCTGCCCGGACGGCGCTTCTGGCTCGGAGGCGCAAGCCGCGAGCAAGGACAGCGCCAGCAGGCCAGGCACGGCGCGCGGGCAGGCAAGCCGGAAAACGACCATCAAGAAAGGGCTCCGATCGGAACGGTCAGGATCGCGCCGGTTGATAGCGGAATTGTGTCGTTTGTTTCAACGGGATGATCCCGGGACTCGCCGCACGCAGCCATGATACGCAAGCTCCGTGCGGCGGCCCGTCCGCACTGGCGTTGCCGCCGCGTGGACAGGCCGAGCATGCCAGACGATGGTTAGCAGGACCTTCCCGCGAAGAATTCAGCCGGCCAGCCCGACCAACAGATAGCAAACGGAGGCGATGAAGGCGGAAGCCGGGATCGTCACCACCCAGGCGAACACGATCCGGTTGGCTACTTTCCAGCGCACCGACGATACCCGGCGCGCGGCGCCGACGCCGATGATGCAGCCGGTAATCGTGTGGGTGGTGGACACCGGAATGCCGAAATGGGTGGCCGCAAACAGCGTGATGGCGCCGCCGGTTTCGGCGCAAAAACCCTGGAACGGCCGCAAGCGGGTGATGCGCGAGCCCATGGTGTGGACGATACGCCAGCCGCCCATCAGCGTGCCGAGGCCCATGACGGCGTAGCAGGAGATCATCACCCAGAACGGCACGTAGAATGTGTCGCCCAGATAGCCTTGCGAAAACAGCAGGACCGCGATGATCCCCATGGTCTTCTGTGCGTCGTTGCCGCCGTGGCCGAGCGCATAGAGCGACGCGGATATCAGTTGCAGCGAGCGGAACGTCCGGTCGACCGCATAGGGCGTGTAGCGGACGAACAGCCAGGACACGAACAGGAACAACAGCATCGCCAGCAAAAAACCGGTGAAGGGCGACAGCACGATGGCCGCGGTCGTCTTGATCAGCCCGCCCCAGACGATGGCGCCAATCCCCACCTTGGTGACGCCGGCGCCGACCAGGCCGCCGATCAGCGCATGCGAGCTCGATGACGGAATGCCCAGCGCCCAGGTGATGAGGTTCCAGACGATGGCGCCCATCAGCGCCCCGAACACCACCCGCGGGTCGATCACGTCGGCGGAGATGATGCCGGTGCCGATGGTCTGCGCGACATGCGCGCCGAAAAAAAGAAAAGCGATGAAATTGAAGAAGGCGGCCCAGGCCACCGCCGTTTGCGGGCGCAGCACGCGCGTCGATACGATGGTAGCGATCGAATTGGCCGCGTCATGCAGGCCGTTGAGAAAATCGAAGGCGAGCGCAATGAAGATCAGGCCGATCAGGATGGGAAGAGCGAGCGCGGCGGCATCCATTTGAATTCGGCTCTCGCTCTCGAACGCGGGCTTTAGACGTTTTCCAGCATGATGCCGTGGATTTCATTACCCACGTCGTCGAAACGGTCGACGACCTTTTCCAGATGGTCGTAGATTTCCACGCCGACAAAGAACGCCAGCGACGTGTTCCCAGGCAGGTTGGCTTGGTAGAGCTCGCGTAATCCCTCGTCGTGCAACTCGTCGGCGCGGCCCTCGATCTGCGACAATTGTTCGGTGAGGCTGCTGATGCGGGCCGCGTGTTTGTTGATCGAACTCAACAGCGGTATGGCTTCCTGGACGAGATTGGCGGCGGTGACGATCGCCTCCGCCATTTCCCGCTGCTGGCGCGTGAACGATCGCTGATCGAACAGAATGATGGTCTTGGCGGTTTTGTGCATCTGGTCGATGGCATTGTCCATCGACGTGATCAGATCCTTGACGTCGCTGCGGTCGAACGGGGTGATAAAACTCCGCCGCACCGCGATCAGCACGTCGCGGGTTATGTCATCGGCATCGTGCTCGCGATCCACCACGGTCTGGTGATGCCGCACCACTGCCTCGCCACCCTCCAGCATGGAGCGGAGCGCCTCGGCTCCGGCGACCACCACGCGCGAGTGCTTGGCGAACAGCTCGAAGAAGCGCTCCTCCTTCGGTAGCAAGGCCTGAAACCAGCGCAGCATGGGCGCCCCCGTCCGCGAGTCGGATTGACTGTCACGCTTCTAGCAGGACGCCGTGCGTTTCGGGCGGCGCGTCGCGACAATCCCCAGGGAATATTTTATGAAAAATCAAACAGTTGCGTGAATGTCGGCTGCTAAAAAAGCAAAGGCCTGGGACGCGATGTCCCGGCCCCTGGCCGAATTACAGAGCGTCGCTCCTGTCCTCATCCTGAGGCGCGGACCAGCCGATCTCGGGTTTACCCGAGATCGGCTCTCATAAATCGCAAG
>JBKKAF010000029.1:0-2978 GCA_046714775.1 Xanthobacteraceae bacterium
GGAACGCCAGATTTCATGCCCGCATCCACAGGTTCGGCAGGAAGGAGCGGGGAGCCGGATGCCCCGTCTTTGGAGCCGGCGCTTTGGTGAAAATTTGGTGGTCGTCCGCGCGGCTCGGCCCCTCAAAGCGCAGTTTTTCAGGTTTGAGGTAAACAGACCGTTAAGGAGGCCGGCCCGAGGCCCCGGGCGGCGGGAATCGTTTCGGATGTAACCGTAACATCACCCTCGGTTGCTGCCGCTTTTGCAACGGATACGCGTATCTTTTGCGCGGGCAGGGGGCGCACCAGCGAGGCGTCCTCGGGATGCGTATCGCGTCTGTGCGGCGGCAGCCGGCCGAGCCGGTACGACCCACCACGATGTGCAGCCGCCGACCCCAGCCGGACCAGCCGCTGTTCACCATCGGACAGCTCTCGCACGAATTCGGCGTGACGTTGCGCACGTTGCGGTTCTACGAAGCGCGCGGCTTTCTCTCGCCGCGGCGGGCGGGAACGGCGCGACTCTATCGCCAATGCGACCACGACCGGCTTGCGCTTATTCTCAAGACCAAGAAGCTCGGCTTCACGCTGCGCGAAATCGCCGCGCTGATCGCGGGCGAGGGCCGGCATGAGGTCCTGCCGCTCAGCCGCCGCCAATGCGTGAGCAGATCAACCTCCTGGAACGGCAAAAGAGCGCGATCGAACATGCGCTCGCGGAACTGCGGCAGGCCTATTCGGGCCACTATCGGCGCAACCTCGACCAGGGAAAGTTCGACACCGACTGACCCGCAAGCGTCCCGCCGCTACGCCGCGCCGAACGCGGCAGCGCATTTTTCGTGCGCCCGGCCTCCCATTGATGTAATTCAATACCGGTCGCGTTCCCGATTCCCGCGGAATCGCCTGCGCCGCGTCTGATCATGCCTTAGCCGAAGTGACGTGCGTGCCGGCCGCAGATGGCGTGTTGGCGCCGGCGGACCGCTGCAACCAGTGAGACACAATGCCGATCTACAAAGCACCCGTCGATGAGTTTCTGTTTCTATTGACCGACGTGTTCCAGGTCGGGCGCTACGACAATCTGCCGGGCTTCGCCGATGCCTCGCCCGACGTGCTTGAAGCGGTCCTGCGCGAGGCCGGCAAGCTGTCCGAGGAAGTGCTGCAACCGCTCAATCGCAGCGGCGACATCGAGGGCTGCACGCGCCACGACGACGGCAGCGTGACCACGCCGGCCGGCTTCAAGGACGCCTATAAGCAATATGCCGAGGGCGGCTGGATGGGAATTTCGGCGCCCGCGGAATTCGGCGGCCAGGGCCTGCCGGGATTCCTGACGGTGGCGGTCAATGAACTGCTGTGTTCGGCCAACATGTCGTTCGGCATGTATCCGGGGCTCACGCAAGGCGCCATCGCGGCGCTCGTGCTGCACGGCAGCCCCGAGCAGAAGGCGCTTTTTCTCCCGAAGATGATCGAGGGCCGCTGGACCGGCACCATGAACCTGACCGAGCCGCATTGCGGCACCGATCTCGGTCTTCTGCGCACAAAGGCGGTCAAGCGCGGCGACGGCAGTTACAGCATCACCGGCACCAAGATCTTCATTTCCGCCGGCGAGCACGATCTGGCCGAGAACATCGTGCATCTCGTGCTCGCGCGCCTGGAAGGGGCGCCGGCCGGCATCAAGGGCACCACGCTGTTCGTGGTGCCGAAATTTCTGCCCAATCCCGACGGCTCGCTCGGTGCGCGCAACGCGGTGGCCTGCGGCTCGATCGAGCACAAGATGGGCATCCACGGCAATGCGACCTGCGTCCTGAACTACGACAATGCCACCGGATTCCTGATCGGCGAGGAAAACCGCGGTATCAATGCGATGTTCACGATGATGAACGAGGCGCGCCTCGGCGTCGCGGTGCAGGGGCTTGCGCTGTCCGAGGTGGCCTATCAGAACGCCGCAGTCTATGCGCGCGATCGCCTGCAGGGCCGCGCGCTCGGCGGCGCGAAATTCCCTGACAAGCCGGCCGATCCGATCATCGTGCATCCCGACATACGCCGCATGCTGATGGCCATGCGCGCGTTCAACGAGGCGGCGCGCGCGCTGGTCTTGTGGACGGCGCTGCAAGGCGACGTGGCGCAGCGCTCCGGCGACGACAAGGAACGGCAGGCGGGCGAAGACCACATGGGCCTGCTCACTCCGGTGCTCAAGGCCATGCTGAGCGACCGCGGCTTCGACAATGCGGTGCTGGCGCAGCAGGTCTATGGCGGACACGGCTACATCGCCGAGCACGGCATGGAGCAGTTCGTGCGCGACGCGCGCATCGCCATGATCTACGAGGGCGCCAACGGCATCCAGGCGCTCGATCTGGTAGGACGCAAGCTGCCGAAGGACGGCGGGCGCGCCATGCAGGCGTTCTTCAACGAGGCGCAAGGCTTCATCAAGGAGCACGGCGACGAGGCGATGAAACCTTTTGTCGTCCCGCTCGCGGCGGCGCTCGGGCATTTGCAGCAGGCGACGCTGTGGCTGATGCAGAATGCGCTGACCAAGCCGGAAAACGCCGGCGCCGCTGCGCACGACTATCTTCACCTCTTCGGCCTAGCCGCGCTCGGCCACATGTGGTGCCGGATGGCGGCGGCGGCTCACAAGAAAATAGCGGCGGGCGAGGGCGACGCCGCGCGCATGAACGCCAAGCTCATCACCGCGCGCTTTTATATGGAGCGGATGCTGCCGGAAACGGCCGCGCATCTTGCGCGCATCCAGGCCGGCGCGGCCAGCATGATGGATCTGCCGGCAGAAGCATTTTAGGTCGCCACTCTGCCGTATTTGAGCTCTTCCGACTTTGATCGTATCTGACGGGACTTCGGTTGCGCCGGGGCCGCTTTTGCGCGAAAATCGACTGCTGGAGCATGATCCCGAAAAGTGGGAACCGGTTTTCGGAAAAGATCATGCTCAAACAATAAGCTAGAGCGTGATTGCGATTCAACCTGAAGCAATCACGCTCTAGTCCCTCGATGCATCAT
>JBKKAF010000030.1:0-4504 GCA_046714775.1 Xanthobacteraceae bacterium
GCATTGATCGGCTCGCCGCGGCTGAGCACGCGGATGGCGACCGGATCGACCAGCGCCGGACGCTGCACGCCGCCGCCCAGCAACTCGGTCTGGCCCGCGGCCGGGATCGTCAGCGGCACCACCGGACCGGCCAGCGGACGCGGCGCCGGGGCGCCCGGCCGCGCGCCCGGCCCCTGCTGGCCGGGATCGAGGATCGACGGCAGCGCCATCGGCAGTGCGCGGTTGGCGATGTTGCGCTGAATTTCGCGCTCGACAAAGTGCGCCAGCTTGCGCGCCCCGGCCTTGGTGAAATGCACGCCGTCGCCGGAGCGCAGGCGGCGGATCTGGCCTTCGAAGTCCGGCCCCTGCAGCGCAAAGCGGCCGGCCTCGTCGACAAAGCCGTCCCAGATGTCGATGTAAACGATCCCCGCCCGTTCGGCGCGGCTGCGATAGAGATCGTTGAGATAGCTGACCTCGGTGCTGGCGCGCGGACCGCGCTGCGACGGCAGGCCGACCCAGAACACCGGCACGCCCGCGGTCTTCAAGGCCGCCATGGTGGCGTCGATGCGGCGGATGTATGCGGCTTCCCAGCGCTCGCTGCGGAATTCGAAGGGTCCGGTGGCGGAGGTGCGGCCTTGCTCGGGAGCGATGATCGACGGCTGTTCGAGATTGTCTTCCTGCTGCGCCGGGGCCGGTTCCTCGGTCGCCTCGGCCGGGGACTGCGGCGGCGCGCCGGGGCGCGCCGCGGCGGGACGGACCGGCGCGCGTTCGCGGATCGCCTGGCGGTCATGCAGGCCGATCATCATCACCAGGAATTTCGGTTTGTCGGCGGCGATGGTTTCGCGCACCACCTGCGACCATTCCACCTCGCGACGCGAATCGTAGCGAATGAGCCCGGTCACGGTGCGATGCTTGCGCACGATGCCGATATCCGACTGCTCGGAGAAAGCGTCTTCCAGGCCGTAGGCCAGCCAATCCGCCATCGAATCGCCGAGCACGACCACCGGTGTGGTCGGCGCGCTGTCGGCCTTGCGTTTCTCCGGCGCGGGCGCGCGCGAATTGTCGACCGGCTGGGCCTTCTGCTGTTCGCGCGGGGTCGGTGAAAAGAACGGCGAGAATGGATTGAAGTCGGGCTGTTGCCGCTGCTGCTGTTGGCGCGGGCGGCTGCCGAAAAAATCGAAAAATTGCGCATCGGCCGGAATGAGCAGCGCCAACGTCACGATGCCGGTCGCGATCGGCCGCGCCGCCCGGCGCAACATCGCTCGCGCAGCCTGCCGTCGGGACTTTGCCTGTGCGCGCATCGCAACCATCGACCGAAATTCATGAAAGCCGGAGCGCCAAAGCAGCCGCCAGCCACGCCATCGGCCAATACTACGACAAAAATGTCAACTTGAAGATGGCCCGGTGGTTACCCGGTAAAACTCAGAGCATGATCCCGAAAAGTGGGAACCGGTTTTCGGAAAAGATCATGCTCATGCAAGAAGCTAGACCATGGTCCGATTCAGTTAACCCGATCATAGTCTAGCGCCCGCGCAGCCGTTCCAGCACCGTCGCCGAGGCGAAGCCGTCAGGGACCGCCCCGATCGCGGTCTGGAACTGGCGGATCGCGATGCGGGTCTTGGGGCCGAGCCGGCCGTCGGGCTCGCTGATGTCGTAGCCACGCTGTGCCAAAAGCTGCTGCAATTCATAGCGCTCGGTTCGGGTCAGGATGCGCTCGTGCCGCGGCCAGGCTTGCGCGAACGGCTCGCCGCCGCGCAGCCGGTCGGCGAGATGTCCGATGGCGAGCGCATAGGCCTCGGATGGATTGTATTTCATGATGGCGCGGAAGTTCTGCAGCATGAGAAAGCTGGGGCCCTGTGCGCCCGCCGGCACCAGCAGATAGGCACGGTCGCCGGGGCGCGTGAACGCCTTGCCGCCGGCCCGCCGGATACCGGCGCGCTCCCATTCACCCATGGTCATGTTGCGCGAGCGGTCGGCCAGCAGATAGTTGAAGCCTTGCGGCAGCACGACCTCATAGCCCCAGGTCTGGCCGCTGACCCAGCCGTCCTTCTTCAGATTGTTGGCGGTAGACGCCACCAGGTCGGGCACCGACTCCACCACATCGCGGCGGCCGTCGCCGTCATGATCGACGGCAAAGCGCTTGAATGAGGTCGGCATGAACTGGGTCGGGCCGAAGGCGCCCGCCCATGAGCCCTTCAAGTGCTCCGCCTTGACGTCGCCCCGCGCCAGGATCTCGAGCGCCGACAGGAACTCATCGCGGAAATAATTCTGCCGGCGGCCGACGCAGGCGAGCGTGGCGGTGGAGCGGATCACCGAGCGCTCGCCGACCTGGGTGCCGTAGTTCGATTCCACGCCCCAGATGGCGGCGATGATATGCCGGTCGACGCCGTAGGCTTTCTCGACGGCGTCGAACACCGGGCGGTGTTTGGCCAGAATCGCGCGCCCGTTTTCGATGCGCGCGTCGTTCACCAGGATGTCGAGATATTCCCAGAACGACTTGGTGAATTCCGGCTGGCTGTCGAGCAGGTCCATGATCCGCAGATCGGGCGTCAGTCCCGCGGTATAGGCGTCGAATGCCGCGCGCGGCACGCCACGGCGCTGCGCCAGCGGCCACAGTTCCTGGATGCAATTGCCGAAGTTTGCGGCAGCGGCGCGAATGGCGGCGGACGTCATCAGCGGATGGCCGGAAGCGCCGGGTTCGCCGCTCCAGGGCGGCGGTGAAGCCGGGGCGGCCGGCGCCTGCGGCGTCACCGAGCCGGTGGCCGGCGCGAACGGATTGAAAAGAAACCCGGTGTTGTTCGATTGACCGAGAACCGGGGCGCCCAAGGCCCCCGCCAGCAAGACGGCGGCGCCGAGCCATTCAATCGGGCGAAAATAT
This sequence comes from Xanthobacteraceae bacterium, assembly GCA_046714775.1. Lineage (GTDB taxonomy): Bacteria > Pseudomonadota > Alphaproteobacteria > Rhizobiales > Xanthobacteraceae > VAZQ01. The sequence continues at coordinate 2,858 of JBKKAF010000030.1, forward strand.
CGCGTCATTTTATCTGCCTCGATACCGTACCGCTGGGGGTTATCGCTCGCTTTCCTATGGGGAACATATATGGTTGCGGGACCGTTAATGCCGTGCACTTTGCGGCTGTTCCGGGGCCTGTTCATAAATTTCAGCCTACAATTCGCGGCGCATGAAACCGATTCGCAAGGCCGTCTTTCCCGTCGCGGGTCTCGGTACCCGCTTCCTGCCGGCCACCAAAGCCATGCCGAAGGAAATGCTGCCGATCGTCGATCGGCCGATCATCCAATACGTGGTCGATGAGGCGCGGCAAGCCGGCATCGAGCATTTCATCTTCGTCACCGGACGCAACAAGAGCGTCATCGAGGACCATTTCGACCGTCAGTTCGAACTCGAAATGACGCTGCGCGAGCGCCAGAAACTGGCGGACCTGGAACTGCTGTCGCAGGATCTGCCCGAGCCCGGCACCACCAGCTTCACCCGGCAACAGGTTCCCCTCGGACTCGGCCACGCAACCTGGTGCGCGCGCGAATTGGTCGGGCGTGAGCCGTTCGCGCTGCTGTTGCCCGATGTGCTGGTGCAGCATCCGCGCGGCTGCCTCGCGCAGATGATGGATGCGGCGCGCGAATTACCCGAGAACGCCAATATCGTCGCCGTCGAGGAAACGCCGCGCGAGCGCCTGCACATGTACGGCGTCGTCGGCATCGGCGAGCGCCAGGGCAAGCTGTTTTCAATCACCGAGATGGTGGAGAAGCCGCCCGCCGACAAGGCGCCGTCCAATTTGACCCTTACCGGCCGCTACATTTTGCAGCCGGAGATTTTCGACGTGCTGGCGGCCGAGCGACCCGGCGCCGGCGACGAGATCCAGCTCACCGACGCCATGATCGAATTGGCCGGCAAGCAGCCGTTCTATGGTCTCAAGTTCGAGGGACAGAGCTTCGACTGCGGCTCCAAGGTCGGCTTTCTCACCGCCAATGTCTGCTATGCGCTGGCGCGCGACGACATCGCGCCGGCGATGCGCGCGGAGATCAAGCGCCTGCTCGGCGACAACTGACTCACGACCGCCTGCTCAGCGCTGCAGCCGCACGCCCAACAGCACCACATCGGCCTTGTAACCATTGTCCGGCGCGTTGGACTGCATCCATGCGCGGCGATACTCGCCCTTGAGCTGCAGCTCGCGCGTCAGCATGTAGGTGACGGCCGCTGACGCCACATAGCGCTCGTCCTCGCGTCCCGAGCCCTGATAGGTGTCGAGCGCGCGGGAAAGCTTGCCGGTGCCGATCAGCCAGCGGCGGAAGGCATGATCAACCTGCAGCGCCACCTCGCGCGTGAACACGCCGGAGACGTCCGCCACCCGCGATTCATCGACGCTGGTCTTGGCGGTGAGCTTGACGGTGGTGAGCCCGCTCGCGAACCAGGTCAGCGCGGCGTCGAAGGTGACGCCGCCGAGCGGTTGCAGTGAGGGATCCTGGTAACGGCGCGTGAGATAGCCGACCGCGACCTCGCCGGTGAGCTTCTGCGAGAACTCAAAGCTGGTTCCCACCTTGCCGTACCAGCCGTCGGAATCCCGCCGCAGGCCGACCGTGTCGACCGGAATATCGTGCACGCGCCGGTCAACGCCGACCTCGGCGAACGGCTTGGCGCCCGGGGTCACTTCATAGCTGCCGC